>JABDLO010000246.1 GCA_013002995.1 Saprospiraceae bacterium
AGCCTTGTCAGTGTGAGACCGTCATCTCTATATTATACTGAAGCAAGAAAAATCATCAATGACATCCTCTTAAACTCCGGAGATTATTCCAATAGCATCTCTATCATTGAATCACTCGACGATTTAAGCGATGATCTGAAATCTACTTACCAGACCGTAACATTCAATCGAGCCATTCAACTTTTGGATGAAGGGAAATTTGGCGAAAGCAGAATGCATTTTGCAAAAGCAGACAAATATAAAATAGACCAGGAGAAGTTTATCATTTCAAGATTTTGGCTAGCCTACATGCTCAACCGTGAAGAAAGACATGAAGAAAGTATGGCAGCATTTGACAGTTATTTTGATCTTGCCAATGGTAAAGGTCCATTTCCTGATGAATCAAGTCCATACACTGGACATTATATCCAGGGATACAATCATCTAAAACTTGGAGATTATGCCAGAGCTGAATTTCACTTTAAAAACAGTATTGTCGGAGTAAACCTCAATCGAGAAGAAATCGAAAATAAATACATAAAGGATCGTATCCTGCCAGATGCCTTATTAAGAGCAGGAGACTGTTTGTTTAAGCAGAACCTGTATGAGGAAGCAGAATTATTTTACAATCAATCGATTGATAGAAAAGCAGCAGGATATTTATACGCGATGTATCAGAAAGGGTTGATCCAGGGATTGATGGGAAAACCATACGATAAGATCCTTACTCTTGAGGAGTTGGTAAATACCAACCCTTTGTCTGAATATGCTGACGATGCCCTCTTCCAATTGGGAGACACTTATCTTTCATTAGGGAACACAGGTCCTGCATTGTTGTCTTTCAACAGAATCGTTGAATACTATCAGGGCAAGTCCAATTTCATCAATAGATCCTACTTGAAACTTGGCCTGATCAGTTACAATCAGGGTGATTCTGATACCGCTGTAGGTTACTATACCAAGGTATTTGATAATAATCCTAATTCTAAAGAAACGCAGGAGGCCATCATTGCTCTTGAGGAAATCTATATTGATGATCAGGGTAAATCGGAAGAATACTTTGCCTTGCTAGACTCTATACCCGGAATTGAAATTACAGCTTTCAATAGAGATTCACTGACTTACCAGATCGGACAATCTCAATATGAAGACGGAGAATATGAAAAAGCGGTAGGATCATTTGACAATTACCTGGATAAATACAAAGCAGGGTATTATCAGTTGGATGCCCGATACTACAGGGGGGAATGCAACTCCATCTTGAAAAGATACAGCTCAGCATTAAGGGATTATGAGTTTCTGATACAACAGGGGTTTAACGACCACTACATTAAATCCCTCAGAAAAGCTGCGATCATTTCTTATAACTTCACACAGAACTTCAACAAAGCATACCGGTATTACAACACCCTGGCAGAAGAATCTAGAGATGATGAAGAGGCATATGAGGCTCAAATGGGTGCTATGCGTGCAGCATTTAGAACATCTAATTACGCCGGTGTTAAGAGGTATGCCCGTAAAGTTATAGGAAGTGCATTGGCAAGTTATGAAGATTTCAGCACTGCATATTATTATCTGGGTAAGGCATCTTATAATACTGAAGAAATGGATCAGGCACTGCTTGCATTTGACAAGATCAATGAAAATAGAAACAATCAAGCTGCAGAAGCCAATTTCCTGATCAGCAAGATATTCTTTTCAAGAGGAGACATGGATCTTACAGAACAACAAATCAATTTCACGCTAGAAAATAGTGAAAACTACCCCTTCTGGATTGCACAGAGCTTACTGCTTTATGGAGATGTCTATCTGAATAAAGATGACCTTTTCAATGCCCGTGCAGTTGTAGAGGCAGTAATTGAAAACTATGATGGAAATGAGGAAATTATCGCTCAGGCAAATGAAAAACTGAAGGTAATAGAGACTCGTGAAGCTGAACAGAATCGAGTTAAACCTGAACAAGGGGTTCAATTAGAAATGGATACTACAGGAAATGGAAACTAAGAAATCAATGAAGAAGCTATATATATTCATTATATCAGGATTATTATTAGGCCTATCAGTTAATTTAAGAGGCCAGGATACAACCGAAGTTGTTGGCATTGACACGACTCAATCAACTTTAATCGATAGCACTCTCCAGGATAGCACCGGCTTTTTAAAGACTGATAATGTAGAGGTTATTAAAGCATTTGAAGCTAAACTCGCTGATGCCATTATGCTTTCAATTAATCCTAAATTAACTGAAATCATTCCGGTAATCAAGAAATACAATTATGATGTAACAATAGTACCTTATGCAATTGAATACCCGGCTCCCATCATCAGACCAGTGGCAATGAGGCGCGACGATCCGCCAAAAGTCTTTAAACATTTCCTCAAGGCCGGATACGGAAATATTAAAAATGCTACAGGAGACTTGAGGTTATCACATATCTTTTCAGATGTTATGGACTGGAACTTAGGCCTAAAATATAGGTCCCTTGACAACAATAATGACATTCCATTTCAGAAATTCAGTAGCATTTCAGGAAATACAGGCCTTGGATTGACAGTCTTAGAAACATCGAGATTGGAATTCAATGTGGGTGGAGGTTTAGAACAACGAAACTTTTTCTACAATGAATCAGACCGATCCGATGCGCTCACTTCTGATGATGTAAAAAGAGACATCGGAAGAATATCAGGGGGTGTTCAATTCTACAATGCAGTAGATAATAGTACATTGGTAGATTATAGAATAGGATTGAATGGATATTACACTACTCTCTCGGATATCGATGAAAAAGAATTTAACGGAATAGCAAATGTGGAATTGACCAAAAGACGAGAGGATGGCATTTCTGTAAGTTTCACAGGTGGGGTTGATTTTAATTCTTCATTTGGAAAGAATGACCTGATTGGATTTGCAGATCCATATATCAGGATCGCTAAGAGTCAGGTTACTGTTGATATAGGACTGGATTACATCTTCGCAAATGAAAAGTCTTACGTTTTCCCAAAAGGAGAATTAAACTTTGCAATTGATCAGAAAGCAGTTCAAGTATATGTGGGAGTAGATCAGATTTATCATCGGAACAACATGCGCAATACAGTTGCTTACAATCCTTTCTCTAACGGGTTCAATGGAGTTGCAACAGCAATTACCCGGGATTTCTATGCTGGAGCGAAAGGAGATATTCTGGGATTGGTATACAGGGCAAAAGTTGGTTATAAGGATATTCAAAATCAAGCCTTCTTCAATACCATATTTCAGGATAGCCTGAGAAGGTTTGCTGTTAATACAACTGATCTGAAATCTTATTATGTAAGTGGATCTATAGAGGTTCCTATCCGGGATATTTTAACCGTTGGAGGATCTGTAACACAAAATTTCTTTGAGGATGTAGGAAGTGGTACACTATGGCACATTCCACAATTGGATCTCTCATTATATGGTGTCATTTCTTTGTTACATGATAAGGTTTCGATCCGTTCTGATATTTTTATCAGAGATGGTGTTGAAGCTGAAACACCAAATGGTATAGAATCACTTGATGATCTCTTTGACCTCAACCTTGAAGCTACTCTTATGCCTGTTGAGAACATTGGAATTTATTTGGCAGGTAAAAACTTATTGGACCGGGCCTATCGCAGGTGGTATGGATACCCTAATGTAGGTTTACACCTGGAAGCAGGCATAAAAGCTAAGTTCTGATACTGTGGATATTATAAATGTTGAAATTAAAGCCAGGGTCGATAACGACCAATATCATCTTATAAAAGCATATCTAGTAAATCATCATACCTCCTCTCCTGGATTGGATAGGCAATCTGATTATTATTTCAATACGCCTCAAGGAAGGTTAAAATTGAGAATTGGTAACGTTGAGAATTCCCTAATCTATTATGATCGAAGGGAAGATCAAGACCTAAAAACTTCCAGGATCAAATTATATAAACAGGTAAGGAGACCTGAGGAATTACTTGACACCCTTAAAGCAGCCTATGGTATTATAGTTGAAGTGCATAAAGAAAGATTGATTTATTTCATCGATCATGTTAAATTTCACCTTGACAATATTGAAGGCCTTGGACAATTCTGTGAAATAGAAGCCATCTCTACAGATGGACAATACTCAGAAGAAGAACTGTCTAATCAATGTTCAGATTTTATGCACCAATTGAAGATAGATAAAAGCATGCTGATCAAAGAATCTTACTCAGATTTACTCATGTAATTTCAACCCATCTTACGGAACGGGGGCTTCAGCCCCCGATAAAACTCTCACTCCCAATTTAATTGACATAGGTATCCTTTTTTAACTATGCAAGCCAACTATTTTATAGACGATTTTGTAATAAGTAATAAAATCCAACTCAGAGCCACAAGGCATCAATCCGGATTATTAAAAAGAGGCAATAGCTCCTTTGATAATTACTTTTCTAGATGAGTATGAGAAAGAAATATTTAATCAATGAGCAGAACTTCCTCCTGTTCTGTAACCAATTGATTTCTTAGAGAATGAAGTATCATCCATATCAAGTGCCTTGATGGCGATTACATCATCAAATGTAATCTGCTTGATCTTATTCCCCCTCCTCTCTACCGGCAACTCTGCCAGTCTAAGATTTTGATTTTTTATGGATTCAAGGACGATTTTTCTTACCGTACGTGCGTTGCCAAAGTACTTGTCACGCTGGCTGTAAATCTTAATAAAGTAGGTCTTAAGAAATTCAATAGCCTTGGGAGTCGCTTTCATGCCTTCATCAGCAAACATTTTAATGGCGATATCTGTCAATTGATGCGGATCATAATCATTAAATTTCAATGTTTTATCAAATCTTGAATTTAACCCTGGATTGGCTTTGAGGAAAGTTTCCATATTATGAGGATATCCTGCAACGAATACAAAGAACTCTCCCCTGTGGTCCTCCATTCTTTTCAATAAAGTCTGTATGGCTTCATTTCCATAGTCTCCTTGCAATCCGTTGAAGTTACTCAGTGAGTATGCTTCATCAATAAATAGAATTCCTCCGAGTGCTTCTTCAATCCTTTCATTGGTTTTTATTGCAGTCTGACCTACAAATCCTGCTACTAAGCCCTGGCGATCCGTTTCGATCATGTGGCCTCGCTCTAAAATTCCAAGAGACTTATATATCTTGGTCAGTATCCTTGCCACGGTAGTCTTCCCAGTTCCCGGATTCCCAACGAATACTGTATGCAGAAAGAAACTTGATAATACATTTCTATTGCTCTCCTTATAATATCGCACAATATTGACCAACTCATTGATCTGTTTCTTTATGTTGTCAATACCGATGAGAGATTCCAGATCATGCAACGCAAGCTCTAATAATTTTTCATCAATAGGAATATCAGGCAGTACTTTTTTATCTTCAATATTTATCAAGGAAACATCATGGGCGTTGATAAGGCTTAATTTATCCTCTTTGAAGTCATCATGATCCTTTTGATTCATTATGCGTAAACCAAGATTGATTTTCGCTTTTTCGATCAGGTCAAATACAAATCTTGCATTCCCAAATGCCCTGTCTCTGTTTCTAAAAGCATTGGTTATAATATCGTCGATCTGTAAAGATGCCTCTTTCTCCAACACAACTTCCTTTTCTTCACATGCCAACCTGGAAATATCAATGAGTTCCTGTGGCATATAATCCTCAAATTCAAAATATTGTTTGAACCTGGAACGGAGTCCAGGATTAGAATCCAGAAAATGAATCATTTCCTTTGGGTAACCAGCAACAATGATTGCAAGGTCTCCTTTACCATTAGACATTTCTTTTACCAAAATTTCAATCACTTCTCTTCCAAAGTCTTTGGTATCATCATTGGACCTGGCCAGGGCATAAGCCTCATCTATAAATAAAACACCTCCTCTTGCTTTCTCAATCGCTTCCTTAACTTTAGGAGCTGTCTGGCCGATGTATTCACCGACAAGGTCTACACGATCAACCTCATGTACATGTCCTTTAGAAAGCAGCCCCATCTTCTTATAAAGGATTCCCATCATCTTGGCCACTGTGGTTTTACCCGTACCGGGGTTGCCCATGAAGACTGAATGAATATTGATTTCATCTTTCTCTTTGAATCCCTTTTCCTTACGCAACTTTAAGAATCGGATATATTTGGCGTGGTCCTTTACTTTCTTTTTAATTTTTTTTAATCCTATCAGGCGATCAAGGCGCTGCACTACTTCCTCAAAGGATTGATTCGCAGTCTCATCCGGAACCATGACAAGTGATTCATTACTACCTGGAATTTCTACCTGGGGCAATCCCTCTTCGAAGTATTCATCTACTTCAAAAGGGACTATGGCAATCAGGCGATCCATGAAGACAATCTCCATAGTATAATCACCCACTCTCCAGGAACCCTTCACATTGGTGCCCCAATTGGCATTAATCTTTATGCTTTTCTCATCTTTATTGATTGATTGCAGCCGTACTACCCTTCCTTTTAACTGATGAGTCTCGTTGAAGAATTTGACCTCCATTTCACAATGCCAGTCCACATCCTTCAAGTTGTTTTTACACTTGATCTCTACATGAACATATCGAGTCTCTTCTGATGAAAATGTAGTTAAATAGTTCCGCTCACCTTCAGCAACATCATCAAGCGGACCTTCATACAGCTTGATCGACTCAACATCCAGGTAAGGATTATATCCATCAACAAACTCATATCCCACATCTTCAATGTAGAAATACTTTGTTCCAACCTTATCGCCATTAATATATGCTTCCCAGAAATAAGTTCCTTTTTTCCAGAAAGCTCCGTCTTTCTTGTTTCCCCATCCTTCCCTGATGTAAACTATATTATCATACTTGGAAATCTTCTTCTTAAAGTCCAATGAGCATACCAATTTTTTTCTGGATTTCACCTCATAACACTTTAAGACAATATCTGCATCCCATACATCTCGGTCATACATCTTATTGTAAAAAGCAAGCTCCGCGTAGATATAGCTTACTTCATACCGATCGAAGACCTGCCGATATTTCTTCTTGTTTTCTGCCAGCCATTCAGTTGAAGAATAGACTTTAAGCTCGTTGAACTTATAGTTTTTAAAAACTGTATTTTCAGAACTATCAGGCATGATGGTATGAATATAGATATTTCTCCCTTACCTCGCAATCTATGGTTAAAATATTAGAGGAAACCCACATAC
>JABDLO010000266.1 GCA_013002995.1 Saprospiraceae bacterium
AAGTCCATATTGAACTCATTGCTCAAGCGTAAGCTTGAATTGAACTCATTGCAAGGACGAAGTCCACATTGAACCCGTTGCCCAAGCGCGAGCTTGAATTGAACTCATTGATTGGACGAAGTCCATATTGAACTCATTGACTCACGGGAAAATCCGTAAAAACAAAAAGGGCCTCAACTAAAATGTTGAAGCCCTTTATTTTTATCTTATTGAGATTTACTGAATGCCCAGTTTGGCTTTGACCAGTGGGGTAACATCTGTGCTTTCGTCAGCATAAAGAATGATACCTAGTGCAGTATCGAAGATATAAGTATATCCTTGCTCTGCTGCAATTTCTTTGATGGCCTGATTAACCCTGTCCTGGATTGGCTTGAACAGGTCTTCTCCTTTCATAGCGATCTTCTCTTGAGAAGTTCTTTCATATTCAAGGATTTTACCTTCTTCTTCTCTCAAGGCTGCTGCCTCTGTTTCCAGTTGTACAGGAGAAATCTCTCCATTGGCCTGCTTTTGTTGAAGGGCCCCGGCCTTAGCCTCATAAGCTGAAAGCATACTTTCACCTTTTTTCTGAAGCTGTGTCTTAAGGGTTTCAATCTCGGCATTGGCTTCTTTCA
Organism: Saprospiraceae bacterium; assembly: GCA_013002995.1. GTDB lineage: Bacteria > Bacteroidota > Bacteroidia > Chitinophagales > Saprospiraceae > JABDLO01. The sequence continues at coordinate 612 of JABDLO010000266.1, forward strand.
CCTCAGGCATTGAGGCTATGAGTTCTTGCGAATTGATGTATCCGAATTTCTGTGCTTGAACATTCGATCCGATCAGGAGGAATGCAGCTGCTAGTATTGTTGCTTTTATTACTGTAGTAATCTTTTTCATGTTCGTCATTATATTAAAGTGGCGCAAAAATAAATTTTTTATCTAAAGTGGATCAATTTTCTGTTGATAATCAAATCTTTAATCTCCTTTTTATGTCTTCAGTCTTATCAAATTCTTCATTGGCGAATAGTAATCCAGTACTTCCTCCTTTATCCAGAATGATGTCATATCCTCTATCTGCTGCAAAATCATCAATAGCTGAAAACACCTTTTCCTGGATCGGAGATACCAGTTCCTGTCTCTTCAGGAATAAATCTCCATCTGGCCCAAATCGTCTTCTTTGCAGCTCTCTCACTTCAGTTTCTTTGGCTACGATTTCATCTTCCTTTTGTTTCTGAGCCTCTTCACTCAATAATACCTGCTGAGCCTGGTACTTATTGTACATGGATTTAATCTTGTCATATTCCTGGGCTATTTCTTGTCTCCATTCAGCTGAAATCCGGTCGATTTCCTTCTGTGCTTCCTGATAATCCGGAAGACTCTCCAGAACTTCATTGATGTCAACAAGTGCAATTTTCTGAGCAGAAGCTGGCATGACTCCAATTAAGAGTGCCATTGACATCAGGGTAATTACTTTTTTAATCATCTTATAAAAGTGTTTTTAGAGTACGCAAAAGTACAATTATTATTCATCTCACTTATTATGACCCATTATTCTCTTATTAAGTTTCACATAAAATGAATTCTTAAATAAGAATGAGCCTGTAAGTTATTTACTATCAATGAATTATCACATAACATATTGGGGCTAGACCTGATTTTTAACACATGTTTAACCACCTTAAGAATGACTTTTCAGCTTATATTAAGTGTTTTCCCACCTTTAGGCATTAAGCCATATCGAAGAAAAATACATCATTAAAACTATAGATGATCATAATCCATCTTTAATAAGGCAGGTGTAATTCTTTGGCTCGTGGTAATAGTTATACCGATGTCGTCGTTAATAAATCATTGCAACGAAAGATTATCGATCTTTATTTTTTCTGAAAAACAACTCATTTTATGAATTACTTTAATTCTCTTATGGCGGTCATTGTTGTGACCTTATTCATTTCATCTTGTAAGCAATCGTCAGATGCATATGTAACCAAGTCAACCACAAGCAATGGTTATACTTATGAATATGTAGAAAACGATAAATCAAATACCAGGATATACACTCTGGAGAATGGCTTAAAAGTGTATCTGTCAGATTATAAGGACGAGCCACGCATCCAGACTTGTATCCCAGTAAAAGCAGGAGGAAAGTTTGACCCGGAAAACTCAACCGGACTCGCTCACTATCTGGAGCATATGATGTTTAAGGGTAATAATCACTTCGGAACCAAAGATTGGGAAAATGAAAAAATCTACATCGACAGCATAGAATGGATGTTTGAGCATTACAGAACCCTGACAGATGCTGATGAAAGAAAAGCCTGGTATAATAAAATTGATCAGGTTTCTAATGATGCTTCTAAACTCGCCATTGCCAATGAGTATGATAAAATGGTAGGGTTTATCGGCGCAACAGGAACAAATGCTTATACAACTGAAGATAGGACGGTCTATATCAATAATATTCCATCCAATCAGCTGGAAAACTGGCTTGACCTTGAAGCGAAGAGGTTTAGTATGATCGTCAATCGTTTATTCCATACTGAGCTTGAGGCGGTGTACGAGGAGAAAAACCGATCATTGGATAATGATGGGTGGAAGTCATATGAGGCCATGTATAGGGCATTGTTTAAGAAACATAAATATGGAACTCAGACCGTAATAGGTACCATCGAGCACCTCAAGAACCCATCAATAAAAGACATTCGAGAGTACTTTGACAAGTATTATGTCCCTAATAACATCGCTGTATGTCTAAGTGGGGACCTGGATTATGATAAGACCATTGCTCTTGTGGACCAGTATTTTGGCACCCTTGCGCCTAAACCTATTGAGGAATACATTAAAATAGAAGAAGACCCTATTGTCTCTCCTCAGGAAGTTACCGTAATAGGCCCTGACGCAGAGAATGTGAATATCGGATTTAGATTTGGCGGTACTTCAAATGACGATATCCATTATGTAAGAATGGTGGATATGCTTCTTAACAATTCTCTTGCAGGATTGATTGATCTGAATCTCGTTCAGCAACAAAAAGTATTGAGAGCAGGCTCATATGTTAATGACCTTAATGACTACTCTATCCACACCTTTTACGGTAATCCTCGTGAAGGACAGACCCTTGAAGAAGTGAGAGATCTCATCCTGGAGCAAATAGGAAAAGTCAAGAAAGGAGAATTCGATGATTGGCTGATGGAAGCCAT
>JABDLO010000301.1 GCA_013002995.1 Saprospiraceae bacterium
GGGACACCCTACCAGCTGGCAAGAAGAAGATCCCCTCCTTGAAGTTGGGAATGGATCTGATGCTTCTAATCTTCACAATGCCATGACCATCTTAAAAAATGGAAAAACAGGAATTGGAACGGCAACACCGGATACCAGCTTGTCCGTGATCGGAGTCTCGAGGGCAGCATTTGACGAAAGTGAAACAAACTTCATTGAAATGAGTCACGGTGGAGGTAATGCATTCATTAATGCAGCAGGAACAGGAAACATCGATATTCGCCATGAAGGCACCAATATCATGACCATTGCACAGAATCAGAGGGTAGGTATAGGTACCAACTCTCCAGATACTGATTTTTCAGTTATTGGAAAAGTCAGGGCTGCAATTCAGAGCAGTGAAAATGAGTATACAGAGATCTTTCATGGAGGGGATAATGGTTACATTAATACTGTGGGGGATGGAAACCTTCAATTTAGGCATGATGATAATACTTTGATGTCTTTGAATGATGGTGGAGATTTATTCATCAATCGAGAATTGACTTTAGGAAGTGCAAATACCAATACTGATTATACTTTTCCAGCCATTGATGGTGTTGCAAATCAATTTCTAAAAACTGATGGAAATGGAATTCTAAATTGGATAAATGATGACCATGATGGAACTTTTGTATTGGATAACAACTCTGCAACACTCATTCTTGGTGGAAATAGTAATGCACATAATTTTGTGTTTGGAGGGAATTTTCCATTTCCAAATACTAATTATAGTGAAACCATTTTTATGTTCGGAGATTCAAAAGCATCTTTTCGAACAGGGATATTAGATAATTCTGACAATTGGCAAAAGTCCGAATCTGGGATGGCTTCCTTTGGCGCCGGAAGAAATGTTATCGCGAGTGGAGATTATTCTGCAGTCTTTGGAAACCTCTCTGAAGCATCAGGTTTAAACTCTTTTGCAGCGGGTGCTAATACCATTGCATCTGGTAATAGTAGTACTGCATTTGGGTCAGCTTCAATGGCATCTGGAGATGAAAGTTTGGCTACAGGAAGAAACGCAGAAGCAAGCGGAAATTACTCAACTGCAATGGGTGACCAAACAATAGCTTCAGGAATACATTCAATAGCCATCGGATTAGATTCTGAAGCAAGTGGAGTAGGATCAATTGCCCTTGCTGGAGCAAAATCCAATAGCTATCAATGTGTAAGCATTGGCTATGGAAATGACGGCGGTTCAGATCCTGATAGCTGGGAACCATTTGACCCTGTATTTGAAGTGGGTATTATAACTGCTATACAAAATAACATCCCAATAGGTAAAAGTGCATTCACTGTTCTTAAGAATGGTGATGTAGGTATAATGAGATCCTCTCCATTACACCCCCTTCATGTGGGTACAGATGGTACTAATGGGAATGGTGCATTTTTAACAACAGGAGGCTTATGGGCCAACGGATCAAGTCGAACATTCAAGCATCGATTTGAGCAAGTTGATAAAATAGAAATATTAGAAAAGTTAGTCAAGCTTGACATACTAAAATGGGAATATAAAGAGAGTGAGGAGGGGACTCATTTAGGCCCCATAGCAGAAGACTTTTATGAGACTTTTGGATTGGGCTCAGATGAAAAGTACATTTCTACGGCGGATGCCGATGGAGTAGCACTGGCAGCAATCCAGGGACTTTATCAGGAAAATCAGGAGTTAAAGAATGAACTTGAATCACAGAAGAAAGAAATAAACGATCTCAAAGAGCTCGTATCAAAACTCATTGAATTAAATTCTAAAGAATAACACTTCAATTCACATCTCTAACAGAGCTCTAAGCCCTGTCAGAGATAACTATGTCTAAATACTAGATACTAATTGCCAGAAAATATACGGCAAAGGGGTGATTTCTAAGAATTGACTTCAACCTAGATTTACTTCAGATAAAAATCTAGAATCATGAGACTATTGATCATCATCATACTTCTACTCTTTGTTCAAAATGCATATACTCAATCTGTGGGTGTAAATACAACTACACCTGATCCATCAGCAGCTCTGGATGTTGTTGCAACTGATAAAGGGCTTCTCGTTCCCAGGATGGATAGTACCCAAAGGAAAAACATCGCCGCACCTGCCAATGGATTGTTGGTATTTGATACGGACACAGAAAGTTTTTGGTATTGTTATTCGGCATCTTGGTATGAACTAGGAAATGGGGCATTTGAAAATGACAATGGTGTGGTGAAAAATAAAGGGGATCATGATACGGATGATTTTGTATTTGGGAGTCAAAGTTTGCCAACCACAACATCTCTAGATGATTCACTATTGTTTTTTGATGTTTCTAAAGCAGCTTTCAGAGTTGGAAGGGTAAATGGAACTGAATGGTCGCCGACCAATATTGGAGATTATTCATTCGCGGCTGGTTATGATTCAGAAGCAAAAGGTCTTGCGTCAATTTCTTTAGGAAGAAATAATACAGTACTGGGTGATTATGGAGTGGCTCTAGGAAGGAACAATGAAATACTTGATGATTATTCAATTGCTTTAGGAAGTGGTAACGATGTCGATGGGACATACTCAATTGCAGGAGGTAGAAATTCCAAAGCTTTTGGACTGGCATCTATCGCATTGGGGGATGGTGCAGAAGCAATGCAAAGTTGGAGCATAGCCATGGGCAATGATGCAACTACCAATTCAAATTATGGTATTGCTATTGGTGATGGAACCATTGCAGAAGGAAATCATGAAACAGTGATGGGGCGATTTGATACGGACTATGTACCTCAAAGTACTGCAGGTTTCTTACCCAATGACCGACTTTTTGTTATTGGAAATGGCGCCTCAAATTCATTAAAGAGTAATGCTTTAACGATTTTGAATAGTGGAAATTTGGGTTTGGGAAATAACGCAAGTAGTCCAAGTACACTTTTGCATCTAAATAATGGCGCCAATGATCCACTCAGAGTAGAGAATATGACACAAGACAACACCATAAATAACGTGGTTGTAGTTGATAACAATGGATTATACAAGACAAGAGATGTAGGTACTATAGATACCGACACTGATGATCAAACTCTAAGCTTAACCGGTACCAATCTTACCATTCAAGAGGGAAATACAATTGACCTGTCCTCTGTACAAGATGGTACGGGGACAGATGACCAAAATCTACTTGGTGCAACTTTGACTGGTACTAACCTCCAGATCGATATTGAAAATGGCAACTCTGCTACAGTGGATCTTTCCGGATTGGTAGAAGATAACGATTGGTCTATATCCGGAAATAACATTGAACGAACAAATGGTGAAGTATTGATAGGAACATCTACAGACACTGATTTTAAATTGACTGTAGAAGGCACAAATAATGCTGTGAAAATTGGTAATACGAATAATGAAAGTACCATGATCATTGATAAAAGTAGCCAACAAGGAGATGTGCTTGAGTTAAACCAGAATTCACCTTATTCACTTTCTGATCAGGCTGCTTTATCAACTACATATACCAACAGGTTGATTACTAAGCTTAGCTATCACAATAAAATTTCTGATACCGGATATCATGGATTATATGCTTTTACTGATGATCCTGCAGCAAACACACACCTTGGGTATTTTAATGTTGAACGACCTATTCTTAGCAGTGGAAATATATGGGGTGTAACATCCAAAATAAATTTTGGAAATAATACAGGATCTTCATATGCCTTTAATGCCTATGTAGATGGAATAAGTTTTTCTGATAAATATGGGTACTATGCAGAAATTCCAATTACTGCCGGCGGAACACATTATGGAATATTTTCTGACGTACAGAATTCTACCGGATTTGCAGCCTACTTAAATGGGCGTGTATCTATCGGTAATATGGCGTCCAATCATTATGTTTTACCTGGGACAAGAGGGACAATAGATCAAGTCATGAAAACGGATGCTAGTGGTAATGTATCCTGGGTGGATGCAGAGACCCTTCCAAATATTGACAATCAGAATCTAACAGCAGCAACCCTTACCGGTACGAATCTTCAAATCGATATAGAAGACGGAAATCCTGCCACAGTAGATCTATCTCCACTTCAGGATGGAACAGGTACGGATGATCAGGGGTTAACTTTTTCTGGGACACAACTCACGATTGAAGATGGGAACAGTGTAAACTTAGGACCCCTAAGTAGCCAACCAGGATTTGATGATCAGACATTAAGTTTTGGGGGAACAAACCTTTCCATTTCCAATGGAAATTCAGTCAGTTTATCTTCTTTAAAAGATAACCTGGGTAATCATCAGGCAACTCAGACTTTGTTTATGAATGGTAATCAAATTTCAGGTCTACCCAATCCTACTTCTTTTAATCATGCTGTTAGAAAACAATATGTAGATACAGAGGTTGGAATTGTAGAAAGTGATTTAGCTGACCTTGATTCTGACCATGATTTAACGCGTAATTTAATTGTTGATCATTTAGTAATTGATGGCGATCTTTCCAATACCAATGAAATCCAGACCCTTAGTAAAAATGGGTCCACTATTTCACTCTCAGGAGGAGGAAGTGTTACAGATACGGACACCGATGACCAGACATTGACTTTGACGGGATCTGTTCTCGGAATAGTGGATGGCAATGCCATTGATCTGGCCACTATTATCAATGACAACCAAAACCTATCTCTTACAGGGACCAATCTATCCATAGAAGATGGGAATACCGTGGATCTGGCACCAATTCAAGATGGAACAGGTACGGACGATCAGAATCTCACTTTGACAGGAACCAACTTATTAATTGAGGATGGGAATTCAGTCGACTTGTCCCCAATACAGGATGGTACCGGAACCGATGATCAGAATCTGACTTTTAATACCGGTACACTTACATTAAGCATTGAGGACGGGAATTCGGTTGTCATTGATGACCAGGATTGGCAGAAGAGTGGAGGGAGTGTCTATAAGGCTACAGGTAAAGTAGCATTAGGATCGAGTATCCTTCCTACCAATCATCAAATGTCCATTGATGGAACTGGCAACCAGATAAAGCTTGGAAGTACACTATTTGAAGAAGTCATTGCAATTGATAAAAATTATGATGGTGGGGTAGGCTTGGAAGTGAATCAAAACTCAGTAAATACAACTGCTGAACAGGCAGCAATCATTGCCAATACGCCAGTATATAACACAAAAATTGGGTATACTTATGGGGGAGGATCCAGTTATTATGGAATTTATACCACCAGTAATCAAGCTTTTCCAAATGGAGAATTGGCTCATTTTGAACTGAATGATCCTCAAATGTCTGGTAACTCAAGCCCTATAGGAGTATCCTCTAAACTTAATCACAATAATACAGGCGGAGACAATTATGCTTACAAAGCAGAGCTGGATGGTACAGGGGCATCCAATAAATATGGATACCACGTAGAAATACCCACTTCAGTAGGAGGAACTCATTATGGAATCTATTCTGATGTAAAAAACTCCAATGGATATGCTGCATATCTGGAAGGAAAAGTATCAATTGGTTCCAGCTTGGCGGACAGATATAATTTTCCTGCTTCTAAAGGAAATGATGGTGAACTGTTGCAAATAGATGCATCTGGTGATTTAAACTGGGTAAATACAACAAGTATAGATGACCAGAATCTTACAGCAGCAACACTTGCCGGTACGAATCTTCAAATCGATATCGAAAACGGAAATTCTGTGATGGTTGATCTCACTAGCATTAATACAGATGATCAGACATTGAGTTTGACAGGAACCAACTTAACCATTGTGGATGGAAATACGGTTGATCTATCTCCCGTTCAAGATGGGATAGGAACAGATGATCAGAATTTAACAGGAGCGACATTAACAGGCACCAGCCTTCAGATTAATATCGAAAATGGAACTTCAGCATCGGTCGATCTGGCCAGTATTGATACAGATACAGATGATCAAACATTAAGCCTAGTGGGTACTGATCTATCCATTTCTGAAG
>JABDLO010000427.1 GCA_013002995.1 Saprospiraceae bacterium
GGAGGTGTATCATCCCCCAGCATATCGCGGCCATTGTCTGTAAACCACAATTCATCAGTTTCCGGATGCCATGTGAACCCAACTGAGTTTCGTACCCCACTGGCAAATACTTCAATATTAGATCCATCTTTATCGATTCTTGTTATGGATGCGTAAAACTCATTATCAAGCCTTTCGCAAATATTACAAGGCGCTCCAACCGGAACATAAAGTTTATCATCAGGACCAAATGCAATAAATTTCCAACCATGATGGGTATCAGTTGGATATCCGTCAAATATTATGGATGGTTCTGGTGGACTTTGAAGTTGGTCCTCAATGTTCTCATATTTTAAAATTCTATTTACTTCAGCAACATATAGATCACCATCTTTAAATGCCACACCATTAGGTAGTTTTAAACCTTCATCTATAATGTATTTCTTATCGGCAATAAAGTCTCCATCTTCATCTTTCAAAGCATATACCTTATCTCCGCTACGATTCCCTACATAAATAGTCCCTTCCGGACTCCGAGCCAGAGACCGGGCATTATCTACTTCCCCGAAGATCGCTATTTCAAATCCTTCCGGTAGGTTGATATCGTCAAGAGGTAATTCAGGAAGGGGGCCAGCTGCAAAATCAGAAGCCTTAAGATCTGCCTGGGTTTGTACGGTGGTATTGGTTTCACAAGACCAAATGGAAAGAGCAATACTTATTAGAAGAAGGGATAACATGTTTTTCATTTTCATAAATTCTTAATTCAAATAACATAAATTTTAGAATTGGATAGTAATATTATTTTATAAGTGGAAGAGAATTTTATAACCGCTGAACAAAAAGTATTTTTGCGGGCATGGTTACAGTCAGCAATATATCCTATCACGTTGCAGGTAGAGTCCTGTACGAAAAGGCCTCTTTGCATATAAAGCCAAGGGATCGGATCGGATTGGTAGGACTGAATGGGACAGGGAAGACTACCTTGCTAAGAATTCTAATTGGTGAATACACCACTGATGAAGGATCCATTTCTTTTAGCAAAGAATGTACTATTGGATTCCTGAACCAGGACTTGCTTTCCTATGAAACTGATGATAGCATTCTTACGGTTGCTATGAGTGCATTTGCAGAAGCACAATCTATCCAAAGAGACCTTGAAGATATTTTGGTTAAGCTGGAAACTGACCATTCTGAAAAGCTAATAGAAAGAATGTCAAAGCTTCAGGAGAAATATGAAACGCTGGAAGGCTATTCATTACAGGCGAAAGCTGAAGAGATCCTTGAAGGAATAGGATTCAGGACTGAAGACCTCCATCGACCACTAAGGGAATTCTCAGGAGGATGGCGGATGCGCGTTATGCTTGCAAAGCTACTTTTAGAAAAACCTTCATTGCTATTAATGGATGAACCAACCAATCACCTGGATTTGCCATCTATTGAATGGGTTGAATCATACCTTCGTTCATATGAAGGAGCATTTATGGTAGTTTCTCATGACAGACAATTTTTGAATAATGTGTCTACCAAAACCGTTGAGGTCGATAATTACAAACTCTCTCTCTATGAGGGTAATTATGATTTCTTTCAAGAGGAAAAAAAACTTCGAAAGGAGATTCAGCAGAATACTTACGAGAACCAGCAGCAGCAGATAAAACAAACAGAAAGATTCATTACCCGATTCCGAGCAAAGTCAACAAAAGCCAGGCAGGTACAGTCAAAAATTAAATCACTGGAACGAATGGACAAAGTTGAGGAAGTTGTGGATAGTCAGGCCGTTGTAAATTTCAAGTTCAAATTCTCTCAAAAGTCAGGAAGACACTTGATGCACCTGGATCAGGTATCAAAATCATTTGGAGATATAGCCATCTTTGACCATACTATCGCCCGCATTGAACGTGGCGATAAAATAGCTTTGATTGGAGCTAATGGTAAGGGTAAATCCACATTATTGAGGATTATAGATGGTTCAGAACCCATTCAAAGTGGAAAGAGAGAAGAAGGTTACAATTTGATCAAGGCATTCTACGCCCAGCACCAATTGGATGCACTTCAGATCGAGAATGAAATTCTGGATGAATTAAAGCAAGCAGGTTCAGGAAAATCCGAACAGGAACTTCGTAATATTCTTGGATGCTTTCTATTTAGTGGAGATGATGTGTATAAAAAGATTAAAGTTCTTTCCGGTGGAGAAAAGTCCAGAGTGGCGCTGGCTAAAACGTTGATCTCGGAAGCCAATTTCCTACTCCTGGATGAACCCACTAACCATTTGGATTTCCTTTCCGAGAACATATTGATTCAGGCCTTACAACAATATGAAGGAAGCTTCATTATTGTTTCTCACAATAGACATTTTATATCGAAGACTGCCAATAAGGTGTGGTATATTGAAAATCAGGAAATAAAGGAATATCTTGGCACTTTTGATGAATATGAATATTGGAAAGAGAATAATAAGGTTGAAAACATTGTCTCCTCTGAACAGCCATTGGCCAAAAGTCGAGAAAAAAAACCTGCTCATCATAGACCAACAAACAATTCCAATGATAAGCTGATCAGGAAGCTTAAGGCTGAGCTGGAAAAAATTGAAGTTCAAGTTATGGATTTGGAAGAGAAGGTTACTGAACTGGAGGAGCAGCTGACAGACCCCTCGGTATATGCTGATGTTGAAAAGCTAATGACAACCAACGAGGCTTATGAAAAGGCTAAAACAGAGCTTGAACAGGCCAACAAGGATTGGGAGGTCAAGGCAATGGAATGTGAAAGACTTGAGGGATAGTTAATATTTCCTCAGCCGCTTTTCCGCAAAGCCAAATCCAATTAGAATTCCATACCCACTGTCAGGGTCATATTCCTGAATTTGTGATTCTCAGTCACGGTATTTTCTGCTCGCCACCATAGATCTTCGGTCATGGTCAGTTCCGAATTCTGACGCTTATATGCATAATTGAAAATCAAAGCTGTTTTCTTATAGTTGATCCTCAAGCCAAGACCCAGTTCCCAGTATAACCCGCCGTTCACATCATCAAATTCTTCCCAACCGTCATCTATTTCCCACATCCAGCTGTATCCAATATTCCCATTAAATACAGGAGTAACCCGTGATGCAAAAAAGTCCCTATTTAGACTTAGGTATACCGGGAATGCGGAGGTGGAACCATATCTATCCAATCCGAAACCTAATCCAGCACTATAGAATTCGTTGTGCCGATAACCATTAATGGTATGAACGGACATATTTACATTCACAACATCGAATTCGTTGGCTTTCGTAAAAAGAAATCCTCCTTTCGTATAGTTGAAATATCCTTTCTCCGGAAGATTATAAATGCTCATTTTGCCTTCTTTGATTTTGAAGCTCCGAATATAATTTGCAGGTATTCTCATGTCCTGTCCTTCCATTACGCGGATTATCAAATATTCATCCTGTACAAATTCCACAATTTCCCCTTTCATCATTACACCATTTTTCAAAATAACCTTTGACTTGGTGGACTGGGAAAACGCCAACGATAGGTTTAGGATCAGAATACAACCTGTGATTATTATTGATCTCATATCTCACCTCCTGTCACGACCATGAAACTAAGTAGCTTAATATCTCCAAGATCAGAATAATCATATTGGTATAGTCCATCCTCCCCTATCATGAGTAGTACCTTTTCATAAGGAATGACATCAAAAGAATGGATACCCTCAAAGTGCTCCAGGAGATTTTCGGAAATGGCATCCACATCGCTAATGTCATAGACTTTCAGCCCATATTCTCCTTCACAGATAAACAAGGTATTCCCATCAATTCCCAATCCATGTGGATTCTGCATGGGATAGGTCTTTACAAGCCATGGTGAATTCAGATTTTCAATATTAATTACATCCAGCTGATTGGTAAAACCTTCACATCGCGTTCCTGAACGTAGTGTCACAAATGCATAATCATCATTAACAACCACGGGATCACATGCTGTCACATGCATGAAAGAAGACCGATATTGAGGTAAAGAAGGATTAGAATTATCAAAAATGAACATTCCAGACTCGGAGCCAATAAACAGGTTATCCTTATAAGGCCAGATGGTTTCTACATTCCAGCTGACATAAGTCTTGTTTTCAAATTGTGGCGAGGCAACATTTGTGATATCAAATACATTCAAATCCCAGCTATCTACAGCATATAAATAATTATCGTAAACCGCAAACCTTGCCATGGAACCTCCCTGCCCTACTGGTGCTACAGGCCCTGAACTGGGGGCCGCTGAAAATGCTGCATCTTCCATCGCCATAAATACTCCTCCCAATGAAACAACATTCCCACCTCCACTTGTACAATCATCCGATATCTCAACCGTTTCAATTTCCTCCCACTCGGTAATGACCATTCCCTCCGCTGCTACAAATCCAAACTCTGTATTATAATTTGGAAAGGCGTTTTCCAATCTATTTACCAGTCTTATATTGTTGAGATCAGAAATATCAATCGAAACCAGGTCTATATAACTATCAGCATAAAGGATATTGTCTTTAACAGCCATATCATGATTACCAGGGATCGCAATAAACTTTTCATTTATAGGATTCTCCTTATCAATATTGTTTATGACATGGACTCCCTTACCGGGCTCGTTTATTAGTATATATTGACCATAGAGGTAAATCTTACCAGGGTTTTCCATTTCTTCAGGTTCTTCGATCTTGAATCCCTCACGAACTTCCTGTGTGGTAGAATAAACGGGTTCATAATAAACATAGGTGTAGGTAG
>JABDLO010000316.1 GCA_013002995.1 Saprospiraceae bacterium
AACACTCCAATAGCGGCTCATAAAATGAATGGCTATCTAAAGAAAAGATGGAAAAACTACTACAAAGTAAAATCAATAAATATTAATTAACCTGTAAACATATTTCAGGACTAGACAGTAGATTACGCGAATGATGTTTTAAAAGTAATATTGATGTAATAATACTCACGAATCACCTACCCCTCTTGATCTCCCCTACATAGGGGAGAAATGTGTTATAAGTAACTGTATCCAGATAAGAGTCAATTACCTTGTTTGTCTTTAGTAAAAGGGATTGTATAAAATTCTGGATGCTTACGCCAAGCGAACAGAAAGTATTTTAAAAGACACTTTGAAATCTAAAGTACCAACTAATATATTTTGTTAACAAATATTATAATTGTAGTTGTGTCCTAACGTTAGGCGTGTGCCACTTCGGAACAGGCTGGCTTGGAAGCCAAGATGACCGCGTGCAGCCTTCAGCTTTAGCGGTGGAGCAAGCTCTTTTTATGTTTCGTATGTGCCTGCCCGACGTCAAGACTTTGGCAGGCGGGTGAGTTGTCTTGTAAGTGTTAAGATAGTTTATAAATCACTTCTATATATTAATCCTTGATCTGCCATAAAAGCTGTAAGTATTCCATACAGAATATTACTACATTTATTATTCCATTTGGACAATCAATATCCCATAATCATCTAATTCAATTTCATTTTTTGTGTTGCCTGATCGTTTATTAAAAATTACATTGAATCTTGTATTCGGACTTATTGATACTGTTCTTTTTTGACTTGAAAAATTTAGGTAAACCAATACCTTTTGAGTACCATCATTTCTTTCATATGCAAGAACATCCTTCGGCAAGTTTCTTTGATCAATAAATGAAATCATTCCGTTTCTAAAAACTGAGTTCTCCTTTCTAATCATCAATAGATTCCTGTAAGTATTCAGAAGTGACCCTTCATCTTCTAGTTTATCTTCAACGTTGACTTCCGGGTAATCATCTTGTACGGGTAACCATGTTTTAGCATTTGATGAAAATCCTGCTGATACATCATCATTCCATTGCATTGGAGTCCGGCAATTGTCGCGATTCATCAGGTGAGCGACACTGTTCCTGATCCACTCAGGATATTTCAGGAATCCTTTAGATAAGGGATCCTGGGCATCCTCAAGAGAGATATCACCAGTCCTCATTCCTATTTCTTCTCCCTGGTAGACAAAAGGTACACCTCTCATCGTCATCTGGAATGTGGCCAGAACTTCTGCTTTCCTTTCATCATTGTCCAGCCTGGTAATACTCCTGAATTGATCGTGGTTTCCAAAGACATATGTTGGTGTGAGTGGAGCAGGGTAGAAGGCTTCATATTCTTCAGCCTTTTGACGGAAGTAATCAGCCGAAAACTCAAACCCTTCCAGGAAATCAAATAAGAATACCAGGTTCAATCCATCCAATTGATCCATCCCCAAGAGTTCACGCATATGCAGATGAGATCCAAATACTTCACCCACCATAAACCTTCCTCCCGGATAGGACTCAAGAATGGCCCTCAACTCCTTAGCATATTCTACCACTTCAGGTTGATGGAAATTATACTTGTGCTCTTCCATCATCCATTTCCCTTCTTCCATTTTAGGAAGGAATTGCCAGGTAAATGGATTGTCAGCAAAGTTTTCATCTTCGTAAATGAAGTTGAAAATATCCAACCGAAATCCATCTACGCCCTTATCCAACCAATATCTCACCATATCAGATATGGCTGCTTTGACTTCTGGATTCCTCATGTTGAGATCGGGTTGAAATGGAAGGAATGCTGCATAATAATATTGATCTCGCTCAGGTGAGTAATTCCATGCCGATTGTTGACCAAGTATGTTCTTCCAATTATTGGGAGGACCGCCGTCTTTCCCATCTTTCCATACGTACCAGTCACTTTTGGGGTTGTCCTTCGAGCTCCTGGATTCCAGGAACCAGGGATGCTTGTCTGAGGAATGATTCAACACCAGGTCAAATACCACCTTCATATCCCTCTTATGAATTTCATTGATCAGACTGTCAACGATGGTAGAATCTCCATATTCTTCCTGGATATTGATATAATCACTGACATCGTAGCCATGATCTTTCTGTGGGCTCCTGAAAAACGGAGAGAACCAAATCGTTTCAAATCCCAGGGATTCGATATAGTCCAACTTGCTGATGATGCCTTTCAGATCACCGATACCATCACCATCGCTGTCTTTATAACTTCTTGGATAGATCTGGTAGACAGAAGTTTCTTTCCACCAAGTTTGATCTTTATCCATTCCATATTTTGGATTTACCTGTTCAGGCATCTTTGCTAGTAATTCCTCCCTGTTCAATCCACCACTTACATTCACCCAGATTACATAAAATATAAAGATCAACAGGATCCCCAGCAATATACCGAGGAGCTTCATCACCCTCTTTACCATTGAAAACTTTTCACGATTCATCTTTACCTTATTGAAAAATGAAATTATGGAATTTTGAAATGTTTATTCTGAATTAGATCAGAACCGTAAATGATTCCGATCATTAATGCAGGAATAAAAAGGAAAGGATTTTCAAAAATAAATCAAACGATTTACCAAGAAATTTGTAACCTCAGAATCGACTCAAAACAATCCTTTTATATGTCTCGACGGGCATCATACCGATTTCCATCCTCCGTGCATTCAGGTTTTCTATATCTTCAGTTGGAGCCAATTCTGTAGTTTTATTGATAGGGTCTACATTGGCAAATTGAGTTCCATAAAGTTGTTGCTCACCACTGTTTATCTTTATTCTATCGTATAGATAAGCATAACTTTGGCCATCCATATCGCCATTTTTTACTGCCTTTTCAATATTGGAAAGTTGCAGCTTCTGCCATTCTTTATCCCGGTCTGCATGTTGGATTATCATAAATACACCTTGCATGGCCTTTTTACCTACAAGGTCTGCGGTTGGAAAGCCGTGTTCTTCAATGATTTCTTTCAACCTGTCCCTGTTTCTCGCGTCAGTAATGGACATAGATGCATCAATGATGACTTCTTCCTTATTAAGATTGTACTTCTCTAATAGTTCGTTCATTAGATTGCTCCGCGAATTTTGATCATTGAGGTACATCTTTATCAATTCCAACTTAAGAGATTCATTTCCCACGGTTGCTTCAGATTGTCCATCACATATATTGTATTCACTGGTCCATTCCTCAAGACATACTTTCTTGAGTGCCTCTTCATCAAGTTGTTGGAGCATTTCTGAAACTTCTGCATTTTTACCTAACAGGTGTTTTACCTCCAGACCGGTTTTAATAAAATTCGGATCAAGTTCTGAAGTTATCGATTGAAGAGAATCAAATTGTAGTGCTGCCAGTTCATAGTTTTCATAAATCGAATTTTCAACCATCCTCCATTCCAGTTTCCATATTTGTTCATCGGTCCACTTCTGTGAATCAGCATTTTTACAACTCACAAATAGGAATAAAGAGATCCAAAGGAAATATTTTACGCTTGACATAAGTAACAGATTTATCATCTAGGATTCAGAAATAGAAAATATGATTGAAATTTAATCTTTTACCAGACTATCTAAAGGTTTATTTTTTAAGTAAATAATGGGTAAGTCCATTAATTGTTTATAAATCTGTAGTAAGTCTTTCTTTTTCAACAGAATATGAACGGTTTCAATTTTTCTTTTCGAAAAATTGAAAATTCTCCCGCAGGATTGCGGGATGGCCTTTCCAGCCAGAGGCTGACAGGTTTTTGGTTCGTTTTCCCATGCACCCGACGAGCGGAGCGAGAGGAATGCATTGCAAAGAAAAAGAACAATGCCAAGAGCAAATATCAGATTATCTAAAGGTTATTAATTTTTTTTCAAAAGTAAAAAGCATTTCTTTTTCTGTATCCATTTCTTCAGACTATTCTAAATTATTGGATAATAGTGGAACTTCTTTTTCAGGGATATACTGACTGATATCCACCTTCCTGCTTCTATCATTGGCTTCCTTTACAGATGCCAGAATTTGATCTAGTAATTCCCTGTTGAATATCCTTCCCTGTGAAATCACCGTGTTGATGGCTTTGGTATTGCTGATATCTTCAAGGGGGTTTTTGTCCAGTAAGATCATATTGGCATCGTATCCTGAAGCAATTGTTCCTGACTTTCTTTTTA
>JABDLO010000336.1 GCA_013002995.1 Saprospiraceae bacterium
CGATTATGCACCCAAATTTATATTTCAAAATACTAAATTAGAAGCCATGAAATTTCTGAGCACCAAAGATATCCTGCCTAAAGAAGGAGCCAGAGCAGGCAGGGTATTGTATCATAAATCTTCTATCCTATCATCCCTGAAAGCCTGGAAAGAAAATGATATAAATTCAGTCATTGATTATGCTGAAAAAGCAAAATTATGGCCCGGAAACCTTGGCAGTGGAAGACCCTATGACGTCGACGAAAGAATGGAAGATTTTATTTTATGGAAAGGATACGCAAAGAAAAAGGATACATCCAACGCTGAAAAGCATAGAATGAAACTCCTGCAATATGCATTCAATCCTGAGGATCCTTCCGATAATCTTATGTTACAATTTATTGCTTCAGATCGAATGAAAAGAAAAGATATCATCAACAGTATGGATTCCCAGAAGCAAGAATCACTGATACAATGGATGACAAACATAGAAAAAAACGAGCCCAGCATTCCTCTTCTTGAAGAAGTGAGTGTCGTAAAACAAATCATATCCACCTTAAAATCAATCCCATGAAGGCCTGTTATCAATGTGTTTTATTCCTTTTTCTCCTTACACCGATCATTATCTTCCATTCCTGCACAACAGAAGCACCGGTCTATGAAGAACCAACAGCGAAAACTCTTTCATATAATATTGACGGCATAAAATACCGGTCCGGTAATTGGGATCACCCTAATTATACTGACCCATTTTCAACATTCGGGAATCACCGCTTCTTAATAGAAACCAGTCCCGACGACACACTGGTACAAGCCATCATACCGTGGAGACGCCATGATCCTGATCCCGGGTCTAAAGATGTGATCATCATCGATACGACAACCATGGAGGAGGTTTCTGTAAAAAGAATTCTTGACGTATCCAATGAATCAGGCCATATCATCTTTAAGCCCAATTCCGGACAACAGCACTATTACCTATATTACTTACCCCATGAATCCACTGGCGGATATTATCCAAAGCTTAAATACATCAACCCCAAACCTGCAATTCCAGAACTTGCGGCTTTAAAAGATGAAGAGGCAGAGAAGCTACCCATTGCGAGCGTACTTGAGGCTCAATCCATCGACGACTTTCACAGCTTCTATCCCATGGAAATCATTGCTACCAGATCAGAAGTCGATTCATTCTTAAACCATCATCAAAGACTCTGGTACCTGTTTCCTGAATACAGAGATTATCCCATTGCCATGACGGATTACCTACCTCATCGATGGATTGAACTTCCTTATACGCAAACCATTACTGACAATGCTTCCCTGGGTGAATATTTTACATTCCAGGTAGGGCTCTTCTCCCCTACCCATTCCCTGGATAACATCAAAGTTTCATTTTCTAATCTGACAAGTGAAAATGGATCTGTCATACCTTCTGAAACGATGACCTGTTTCAATACTGAAGGTGTAGATCTGAATGGAAAGTCCTTCACCATTGATCTGGATGTTCCACAACTTCATGTCCAGCCACTCTGGATGGGCATTGATGTACCAAATGATATCAAGAGTGGTACTTACAAATCTACATTTATTATATCAGCTGAGGGTCTGCCTGATGAAGTAATAAACCTGACTTTAAACATCAGATCAGAGACCATTACCAATCATGGAGATGACACTCCTGAGCATATGACTCGCCTTCGGTGGCTTAACTCTACCATTGGCACGGGTACCTCGTTCATCGTACCGCCCTTTCAACCAGTAAAAGTTGAACAGAACAAGATCAAGATCCTGGGAAGAACCATCACACTTGGAAATAAAGCACTTCCCAGACAAATACAATCTTCCTTTGCACCAACTCTGACATCCATTATGGACGAGGAAGAATCCATCCTGGCTGCTCCCATCAAATTTGAAATTGAATTATCAGATGGAAGTCTGGAAGAAATTAGGATTTTAAAGTTTCAGTACGACCAACCTGTTTCTACCTATGTAGGATGGAAGGCTGAGGGATTTTCTGATCTCTTTCATCAGCATATAACAGGGAAACTGGAATATGACGGTATGCTTAACTATGAGATCCAATTGGTCGCCAAGGAAAATGTGAGCTTAAACGACATCCGTCTGGAGATCCCATACAACACTGAAGCTTCAGAATACATGCTGGGATTGGGAAGAAAGGGCGGTAAGCGGCCCAAATCCATGGATTGGAACTGGGATATCAATTTCCACCATGAAGGTCTCTGGCTGGGTGGGGTCAATAAGGGATTACAATACGTCCTTAGAGATGAAAATTATGAAAGACCACTAAACACCAATTTTTACCACAACAAGCCATTGATCCTTCCTTCCTCCTGGGGCAATGAAGGAAAGGGCGGTATCCGCATCCGTGAAAATGATGAGGTGGTTACTGTTACCAATTATTCCGGTCCTCGAATTATGCAACAAGGTGACACTCTGCACTATAACATCCGCTTCCTGATCACACCGTTTAAGTTGATTGATACAGAACAGCACTTTGCTACCAGATTCGTCCATAAGTATGTTCCCGTGGATACTGCAATTGCTTATGGTGGTACGGTAATCAACGTCCACCATGCCAACAAGATCAACCCTTACATCAACTACCCTTTCTTTGGCCTGGAAAAACAAAAAGCCTACATCGATGAGGCCCATTCCAAGGGTGTTAAGGTCAAGTTGTACAACACCATCCGGGAGTTGACATACCGGGCCCATGAACTCTTTGCCTTACGTAGCCTGGGTCATGAGATCTTCAACGACGGAGAAGGAGGCGGTCACGGATGGTTGCAGGAACACCTGGTGAGTAATTATCATTCTGCCTGGCATGCCACCAGGGTCAATGATGCTGCCATACTCAATAAAGGAACTTCCAGATGGACCAATTATTACATTGAAGGTCTCAACTGGTTGGCACAAAACCAGGAAATTGATGGCTTATATCTGGATGACATTGCATTCAGCCGGGAGACGGTTAAGCGGATTGTCAATGTATTGCATACCCATCGAGACGAGGTCATCATTGATCTTCATTCTGCCAACCAATTTAATGAGAGAGATGGTTTTATCAACAGTGCTTTTCTTTATATGGAACATTTCCCTTATGTAACAAGATTGTGGTTTGGGGAGTACTTTGATTACGATGCCGATCCTGATTATTGGATGACGGAGGTAGCTGGTATTCCATTTGGATTACCAGGTGAGATGCTTGAGAAAGGTGGTCATCCCTACCGTGGCCTCCTTTATGGTATGACTACACGGGTCTATGGAAAGTACAGCCCTGAAGCAATCTGGGAGATCTTTGACGATTATGATATTGGTCATAGCCAAATGTTGGGTTACTGGATCGACGAAGTTCCCATTAAAATAGAACATCCAAAGCTGAAAAGTACGCTCTATCTTCATGAAGATCATGCAGTGCTTGCCATTGCGTCCTGGTCAGATAAAAATGAATCCGTAACACTGGACATAGCTTGGGATGCATTGCCATTCAATCAGGCCTCAGTATCATGTTTCAGTCCTGAGCTTAAAGACATGCAGGAACGCAATGAGTACGATCTGCATAAGCCAATCATCGTTCCAGCCAATGAGGGCTTGATACTTGTCTTTAAATAAAAGGATGACATCAATCAATCTAAACAATAAATGAATACCTCATTTCTTTCCTTAGGATCAAGACAATAGCTAGCTAGAATTGATGGCATCCTTAGATCTTCCATCTTTTTCAAATTTTTCGAAAACCCAACAAAAAGACATTCAAGGATGACATCAATCTCTCTAAACAATAAATGAATACCTTATTTCTTTCCTTAGGATCCAGACAATAGCTAGCTAGAATTGATGGCATCCTTAGATCTTCCATCTTTTTCAAATTTTTCGAAAACCCAACAAAAGGACATTCAAGGATGACATCAATAAACCTAAATAATAACTGATTACACAATTTCTTTCTTTTGACTCCAGATTTTAATTAACTAGAATTGATGGCATCCTTCACCGTTCCATCTATTACACATGTTTCGAAAACCCAACAAAAGGACATTCAAGGATGACATCAATACCCTAAACAATAACTGATTATCTAATTTCTTTCTTTAGTCTCATACTTTGATGTGGAATATTGATGTCATCCTTATTCCATCATGAGAAATAAAACCTTCCTTCATGACACAGATCATCTTATCCCATAAGATCATACGGAGATTTTTAGCTTAGATTTATGACCTTTCAAGAAATCCGTGATTTTCAAAACGAAAACCTATGAATTTTAAAGCCGAGCACTTCCAGGGTGTAAAAACCAGGGATCAACTCATTGAGATTGCTAAAAAGCACAATATCCCAGTCAAAAAAACCTTGAGAAAACTCAAATATGAAGCAGAATTAAGACTGCTTCAATCCGAGTTTGTCAATCTTCAAAAATGGGTTGCTAAGAATAAAATGCGTGTAGCAGTCATTTTTGAAGGGCGGGATGCAGCAGGAAAAGGAGGTTCCATCAAACGATTTAAAGAGCACTTAAATCCACGTACCTCCAGAGTAGTTGCCCTTACCAAACCAACAGAAGTTGAAACAGGTCAGTGGTATTTCAGAAGATATATCAAGGTCCTACCTAATCCCGGGGAGATTGTATTTTTTGACAGGAGTTGGTACAATCGGGCAGTAGTGGAGCCTGTAATGGGATTTTGCAATGTGGAACAATACGATAAGTTTATGGTGCAGGTTCCGGAATTTGAACACCTGTTGTATGAAGACAACCTTAAGATCATCAAGTTTTGGTTTTCCATTACCAAGGAAGAACAGAAGAGCAGGTTTGATTCCAGAATGGAAAATCCATTGAAGCGATGGAAGTTCAGCCCGGTGGATATGAAGGGTCAGGAATTGTGGGACCGATATACTTATTATAAAGAACAGATGTTCAGTAAGACCCACACTGCTTTTAGTCCCTGGATCATTGTAAAGACCAATAGCAAGAAGACGGCACGCCTGGAAAGTATGAGGTATGTTTTATCTCAATTTGACTATGAAAAAAAAGGAAGCGCCAATATTACGCTTACCCCTGATCCCAATGTGATTATGCGGTATCACAGAAGTGCAATTAATATAGATATTTAAAACCTAGGCCATGAGTGAAATTAAATTAACACAGGAAGATCTGGAACTTTTAAATTCAAAAGTTGGAATGTATGCTCTGTTGAGCAACAAGAAATTCAATCTAAGAAAATCACTTCGTGATGCTGAGTATGCTGCTGAATTGCGTCAAAAGCAAGAGGAACTGATCAAACTTCAGAAATGGGTCATTGAAAATGATCAAAAAGTAGTCATTGTATTTGAGGGAAGGGATGCTGCCGGAAAAGGTGGTGCCATCAGGAGGATTACAGAATACATCAATCCAAGGCACTTCAGGATCGTGGCATTGAATAAGCCAACAGACGATGAAAGCAAACAGTGGTTCTTCCAACGATACATCAACCAATTGCCCAAGCCTGGAGAAATAGTCTTCTTTGACCGCAGCTGGTACAATCGAGCAGTCGTAGAACCCGTCAATGGTTTTTGCACCCAGGAAGAGTACGAGAGATTCATGAATCAGGTCAATGATTTCGAAAAGATGCTGGTGGATTCAAAAATCTACCTGATCAAATTTTACTTCTCCATTACTAAGGCTGAGCAAGCAAAACGATTTAAAGACATCATGAACACGCCATATAAAAGGTGGAAAATGACGCCCGTTGATGCCAAAGCCCAGGAATTATGGGACGAATATACTAAGTACAAGGAAAAGATGTGGAAACACACCAATACCAAGCACGCTCCCTGGAAAATCATCAAGGCTAATCAGAAAACTAGTGCAAGAATGAAATCAATTGATCATATTCTGAAGACGATTCCGTATAAGGATTAAAAAATGTGCTCACGCTGGCATCAATTATATTTAAGCATCCTTGATTTAGATATTTTCGGAGTATTAATTATTGTTAATTCCAGTATCAATTAGATTAATTCTGAAGATATTGATTGTACAAAGCAAAGTTCTTTTTGATTTATGATTTAATGAACAGGAAGGTGTAAAGTAACAATGTGTGATCACGGAATGCTTTCTTTGACCGCACTCTGGGTACACAAGACCGAACGTTGGCTGCCGTGAAATTGAAAAAATGAAGAAAGTTCTAATGTTTGATAACCTGAGAAATAAAACCAACTATGAGTTCACCAAGTGATTTTTTTGAATATGTTCAGGACCAATTATCTTCTTGGAACCATATCGATAAAAAGAGAATGTTTGGAGTTTTAGGGCTTTATAGAGACAGTTTAATGTTTGGGATTATTGCCAAAGATATAGTCTATTTAAAAGTAGATGATTCAAATATTGATAAATACATAGATGCGGGTTCGACATCATTAAAAGTGTTTAAAAATAATAGCGAAGTACCTTCATATTATAAACTTCCTGAAGAGGTATTGGAAAATGCTGAATCATTTATTGAATGGGCACAAGAATCCTATGCAATTCAAGTTAAAAGAAATAGTTAAGTAAAACTTAGGTTAATGAATTAGAAAAAAATCCTACGCTGAATTAAAGTGTTGAATAGACCATTGTGGGACATTATTGAATTCCTCATTTTTAAAATGTTGAGAATAGTTAAAAAATGAATATCCATATTAGATTATATATATCACTTTTCCTTTTAATCTTTCTCTTTTCTTGTACCGAGAAGACAGATGAGATTTTTAAAGTCAATGAGGTTTCTCCATGGTGCATACTCGATTTCGATTCTTTAGATAGAACTCCTCAGCAGCGTATTGAGATGCTTCAGGAAATGGGGTTTAATAAGTATGGGTATGAAAGGGGTAAAGGACCATTAGATGATATGGTTGAGGAATTCATGCTTGCAAAAGAAAACAATATTGAGATCGTTTCAATTTTTCTATGGTTAAATGCAAAGAGGGATAGCATAGGTAAATTGAGTCCATCTAACCAGGAAGTATTGAAAAATTTAAAACTTTCAGGACAAAAGCCAACCATATGGTTGAGTTTTAGTAATAACTATTTCGAAAAACTCAATCAAGAAGAGTCGATGGATCTATCAATTGAAATGATCAGGTTCATTAAGGCGGAAGCTGACGAACTGGGTTGCAAATTGGCATTGTATAATCATCATGGTTGGTTTGGGAATCCACTTAATCAAGTCAGGATTATAGAAGAATTAAACGACGATTCAATAACCATAGTCTACAATTTTCATCATGCTCACGAATATGTGGACGACTTCCCTGAAATTGTTAAAAAGATTAGACCCCATTTATCGTGGGTTAATTTAAACGGTGTGAAAAAGGAAGGCCCTAAAATATTAACAATAGGCAAAGGTGACTATGAATTAGAAATGGTTAAATACCTGTTAGATGCAGGATTTAATGGACCCTGGGGAATTATAGGACACATAAAAACAGAAGACGTTCAAAAAGTTTTAAAACGAAATGTTGCTGGTCTAAAACTATTGAATTCCAAACTCTAATAAATAAGGAATTTTGCAGACTTCCAATAAAGCATAAAACAGTCAGGGCTATAAAGCCAAAGTTCCACTCAAACAAAAAACTACCCCATATATAAATCATTAAGCTATTATCGCACCCTCTCCCTTTATTTATTTTAAATTCTTAATTTGCCAGAACATGAACTTATTTAAGCCAGGAGTAAAAAAACTGATTGAAAATAAAAACGCGAATGGGTTAAAGGAATTGTTGTCTAAAAATCCTAACCTGGCAAATAAAGGAATTACAATTCCTTACGACTTAACATGCAGGGTAAAGGCACACCCCTTACACAGGTTATGTGACGCTGTTTTTGCAGGTAGAATTTCAGATGATGAAGCTGTTATTCTTGCAAAGATCTTACTGGAAAACGGTGCCAACATTGATGGCGATAAAAATAAACATGAAGGCACCCCACTGCTGGCAGCAGCAAGCCTCCACGCAGAACAAGTTGGAATCTTCTATATTGATAATGGTGCAGATGTCCATTACACCTATAATAATGACGGTGCTTCTGCTTTACATTGGGCCGCTTATTGCGGAAGGGACTTATTAGTGGAACGATTGATAAAAGCAAATGTGGAAATTGATAAGCCAGACAAAGAATACCACACCACACCACTTGGCTGGGCAATTCATTCATTACAAACTATTGATAAAGGAAATGAACACAATCAACTCAATTGCATCAAGTTACTTTTGAAAAACGGTGCAGACACAAAAAAATTGGATGAAAAGAAAAGCGATTATTTACTCCGATTATCTAAAGATGACCGGGATTTACAAAATTTGATCGCCTGAGCGTTAAGCTGACTTTTATAAAAGGCGTTGGTTCAAATCCAAAACTTACCTTATACATCTATTTATCTCCTCAATGTATTCACTTAATATTTAACTTCCGATATTTGATCTAAATCAAGCATTACTTTGATTCGAATTCTTACAGCAACATTTATAATCACCTTTCTTTGCTTTGGATGCAAAAAACCCACTGTCAAAGACCTTTACGTTAAAACTGATATAGATTCCAAAGTGCTTAAAGAGTCCAGAAATCTTTTCATCCAACTTCCTTCTGGGTACTATGATCAAAAAGTAACACATGATCAGTATCCGGTGCTTGTATTGCTGGATGGTAACTCTTATTTAGATCATACTATTAATACTATTGAAACTTTGAATAAAGAAGAGGGTCAGGCAAGCTATTCACCGATTATTGTTGCCATCGATAGTCCGGATCGGGAGAAGGACTTTACATTTACAAAGATTGAAACAGTTCGGAAAAACAATACCGGTAACGGCAAAATCTTTCTGAAATTCATAGAAGACGAACTCATCCCATTTATTGATGACCATTATAAAACCAGCGATTCCAGGATGTTAATAGGACATTCTTTGGGAGGATTGTGTGTGGTAAACATTTTCCTTTCTGATAATGATACCTTCCGGGATTATATTGCAAGTGATCCGAGTATATGGTGGGAACCTAAAGCCATTGAGGAAAAACTACAAACCTCTGCCTCTGATTATCAAGGTAAAAACATTTACATCGCCACAGCCTTCAGGGATTCCATCAACCAATCTAAAAATCTCGAAAAACATCAGTTGATAGCTCGAGTCATTTCTGATAAATCCGGAATGGAAAGATCTAGAATTCAACGATATTATCCCAATGAATCTCATAGGAGCATCCCCAGAGTAGCCATCCGGGATGGAATAGATATACTCAACCAATAACTGCCGATAGTTTAATCCTCTGGAAATTTTGTGTTAGCTTTATTGAGTATAGGAATTGTTGAATATACCGGCTTCTTTGTGCTTAAGTAAAATGGTGAATGAAAATATCAAACCTACTTTTTATCATTTATGTAATGTCACTATGCTCATGTAACGATGACCATAGCAATACACCATCCCCCCTGGGTGTAGATGACAAAACATTCTGGATAGAAGATGGCATTTCACTCCCGGAGCATGACTCTTTGTTTTATTTGGAACACCCCTCTCCTCTCTTCAGGAAAACATTTCAAATCAAGCAATCAATAAAGTCTGCTTCTCTGAGCATAACAGCTGCTGGTTATTACAAAGCTTCAATCAATGGTCAGGGTATTGACAAAAACGTACTCGATCCAGCCTGGACAGACTTCAGCAAAAGGATTTACTATTCAGAATATGATGTAACCTCTGTGATTCAAGAAGGTGACAATTGTCTGGGTGTGTCCCTCGGCAATGGTTTTTATAACCCATTACCTATGAAAAAATGGGGAAGAAGAAACATGAGGGAGGACATGAAAGTCGGGAAGCCAGTCTTTATTGCAAAACTCCGCATCCATTATAAAAATGGAGATTCAGAAATCATTGTATCCGATGACAGCTGGAAATGGACTTCAGGACCAATAATGAAAAACGACATCTACATAGGAGTTGCTTATAATGCCAACAATGAATTAGCTGGTTGGGATCAACCCGGCTATGATGACACTTTATGGCAGGCTGCAACCATTGGACATCCTCCTGGTGGTAAACTTGTAAAAACGTTCTTCCCACCAGTTGAAATAGTTAAAGAAATCACTCCAGTCAATACATATTCTCCCGACAAAGGAGTCTGGGTGGTGGATATGGGTGTAAACTTTACAGGGACTTATAAGATAAAATTGTCAGGAGACCAGGGTGACACCATCACCTTCAGGTTTGGCGAACGCATTTATGAGGATGGAAACGTCAACCCAATGACCACTGTAGCAGGTCAAATTAAGAGAAAAGGAGTTGGAGGACCAGGTGCTCCGGATATTGCCTGGCAGATGGACAGTTATATAGTAGGTGATAAAACTGATCAATGGTTCAGTCCTGATTTCACTTACCACACCTACCGTTACATGGAGATAACGGGATTAAAAGAAAAGCCTGAAAAAGATGACATCAAGGGACTATTTATGCATACTAATGTTACTAATGACAATCATTTTACATCCTCTTCAGGATTGTTAAACTTAATTCAGGATGCCACCGAAAGAACATTTTTATCAAATCTTGTAAGTGTTCAATCAGATTGCCCGGCAAGGGAGAAATTTGGATATGGAGGTGACCTGAATGCTACGAGTGAGGCCTTCATTTATAATTTCGAAATGCAATCCTTCTACCGAAAAACCATTTACGACTGGATCGATGCCATGAAGGATTCAAGCTTTGTGGATACAGCACCATTTGCAGGAATAGAATATTGTGGGATCAGCTGGGAATCGGCATATCTGATTACCCAGTATTATTTATACCTCTACTATAATGACACAGACATCATTAAAGAGCTTTATACGCTTAACACAGATTGGATGGAAAAAGTAGCCATGATTCATCCTGAAGGAATAGTGGATGCCGGATTGAGTGATCATGAATCACTGGAACCTGTTCCGGTCCAGCTCACCGGGACTTGCCATTATCTGCAATGTGCTCGCATTATGAAGACATTTGCAGGTGTCATGGGTAAAGAGGATGATGTAAAAAAGTATGAAGCCCTGGCAGATAAATTAAAGAATCAGATCAAGGCAGAATTTTGGGACAAACCATACAAGGGGAAGATCAACAAACAAACATTATTCTCAACGCTTCTGTATCACTATATTATTCCAATTGAAGAGATTCCAGCAGCCCGGGATTCATTGTTAATGGCTGTCAAAAATGGACCATCAGGGCATTTTAATACCGGTATTTTTGGGACAAAATATGTACTTGAAACTCTTGCTGAATATGGTGGGCCGAATGCAGTTTACGATATCGTAAATAGTACGGCATATCCAGGGTGGGGATTTATGATAGACCAAGGCGCCACAACAATATGGGAGACCTGGAAAGAGAGTGATAACACATTCTCTAACAATCATCCAATGTTTGGGACGGTTACAGAATGGTACTATCGTTGGCTGGCTGGAATACATCCTGATCCTGATCATCCGGGATTTAAAGAGTTCTACCTAACACCCACAACACCTGAAGGGCTTGATTCTGTGAATTGCACTTATCATTCACCTTATGGACCTATTATATCCAACTGGAAAAAGACCTCAGCAGAGCATTATCGTTATGAAATAACAGTTCCGGATGGGAGCAAGGCTAATATTGTTTTGCCATTATCCAAATCAGTAAGTGTTTCCATTATTAATGCTGAAGGAAAAAACCTATCAGATGAGATTGATGGATTGCAAACCGGACAATTTTCATTACCTGCAGGTGAGTACTTAATTTCTGTGGCACCCACAAAGGAATAGCTGGTTTTATAAAAATCAAATATGAATAAAATCCCTAATCACAATCCCTTGATAATATGGATGGTACCCGAATTAATAATAGAACTTTGAGAAGTATTCTTCAGGCCATCAAATAAACCATTAGAGTAATCAACAATTTCCAACATTCCTGCATTATTCAATTGACTACTTTCCATAAATATTCCAATCCCTAAATGAAATTCACAATACAAGGTCCCATTATTGGATATTGTTCCACCATCCATTGTAATCCCTCCGATGGATGTGTTCAATAAGGAAATATTACCATCATTAAGAATACTCCCAATATTATCAATCATGTAACTATCAGAGACATTATTCATTTCAACATCACCGGAAGTATGATTGGATAAATAGGAGTCCACTCTTGAATTTTTCAATCCCGGAAATTCAGAAATATTTTCTCCGGAAATTGTTCCATAATTGAAAATACTATCTTGATTTAGAATTCCACCTCGCACATCCGTGATGGCAATGGTTCCATTATTTGTGAATATGGATTGATTGAATATTGCACCCAAGCCCAGGAAATTATTCATACTAATGTTTCCATTATTCGTTAATGAATCGGTGTTTCTTATTCCATATCCATTAGCAAGAATTCCATTAGCGATGGTTAAGGTACTATTGGACTCATTTGTAAATATGCCATTGACGATCTGTATACCATGACTGGTGTTTGCACCAATAGAATCAATGCTTATGGTGTTATTGTTTTCTAAAACACCATTTGAAGTAATTCTAATCCCAGATCGTGAAACCGATCCGGAACCATAATTTTCAATAGCCAGGAGTCCTTGGTTATATAAGCGTCCACCTAGGATTTCAACAACATGTCCCAGGGTGTCCTGACCATCAAGGGATAATGAACCTCCATTGATGATGTGCAGATCTCCATCCAGATTCAATGTCCTGGCCAGGGCATCTACTCCCGGATTGATGGTTACGACAAAAGGGTCGTCAATCGTTACATTATTACAGATATCTGGTACAGTTCCACTCGACCAATTAGAGGGATTGGACCAATCACCATTTACGCCTACCCAATTGTTGTCAACATAGGTGCATAGTAAGGGGGGAATAACAGGTTCAAGTGAGATAAAACTAAAACCATCTCCTATTCCTCCGACATAATAAGAACTATTGCTATTTAATAATTCGTTATAGGAAAATCCATCTCCATGACCACCCGAGAAATAAAATATGCCATTGCTAATATCACTCCCAAATGAGAAACCATCTCCGACTCCACCGACAGAATTGAAATTCATTCCATCTGTAACTTCTGCATATGAAAAACCATCACCAATACCTCCTGAGAATTGTTGGGCAATTACAGGAAATGAAGCTAAAAGAAAATATGTGTATAGTAAAGTCCTCATAACAATTAGTTTATCGGACTCCTCTTCCACCTGTTGTGAAATCTGCTCTGCTTACAACAAGTACTCCATCGAGTACATTTATATTAGACTGACCATATATTTGACTTAGTAAGAAATCTATTTCATTAGATTCTCCAATAACTGTTAATTCTCCGTCTCCTAAATTTCCTATATAATTTAAATCATCACCTCGTAAACCCGTACAGTATTCAAGCATACCTATGGTCATATCCATCACGCCATAATAAGTTGCTCCTGAATTAAATCGATTAGATGATGAGTTGGCAAAAATTCCAGTTCTTAATGGTGCGTCTTCATACATTGGACCATTCACAGGTGTAGGTAACATCTCAGATGAAGTATCCAGATTTGTTACATCATTAATATTAATTTCATTAACAATATTGCTTCCCCATGCCATTTCCGAATCAATTACCATTTCCGGGCCCCGGCAAATTTTCCAAATCTCTAACCTTGTTGGGACCCTTAATGCTGACCAATCCAAATAAGCTAAATAATCTTCCCTATTCAGGTAATTACATGAGATTTCTTGTCCATCATCCACTTGATTAATAACCCCATTGTTGTTAAGATCACAACCAAATAAATAATTTCCTTCATCTGAAGTTCCAACAAAATAGATCCCATTTCTTCCTTGAGGTGCAAAATTGTCACACATCACAAAACGATTAATTATGCTTTGTGACAATACAGATTCTACTCTTTCATTTTGTTGAGTTGTGTTCAGTGTATTTAAGAATTCTACATATTGTCTTTGTGATATTTTATACTTCATGCAATAGAAGCTATTGTATCCTTTAGGGTAGGAAGCCGGAATATCATCATCGTAGGAAAGTGTCCCTGTGACAGTAAAACTCGAAGCTGGTATTGCTGCTTCAGATTGAATCAAAATACCTGCGTTAACATCATTAGGGTCATGTAAATATCTGTTTGTTCCAGAAGGTCCTCCAATGTAAAAACTACCAGTCGGTATG
>JABDLO010000342.1 GCA_013002995.1 Saprospiraceae bacterium
GTATGGGGAGATGGACATGCCCCGGAAATAGACCCGTCTCATGTGGATGAAATTGAAGTAGTTAAAGGAGCAGGAACGGTTAAATACGGGCCAGAAGCACTTGGAGGTGTTATCCTTTATAATTCTAATAGCCCCATCCTCGATCAAAATCTTGGTGGCTCTGTAGGGTCTTCATATCAAACAAATGGAAATGCACTTGGTACTCAGGTTAACTTGAAACAAGGTTCTCACCGTTTTGCCTGGAATGTGAGTGGCTTTGGTATTAAACAAGGTGACCTGAAGGCACCAGGTTATAATTTATCCAATACCGGGAAGAGAGAATATGGTGGTAGCTTCAATACCTTGTTTCATTTACCCAAGTTAGAATTAAAAGTATCAGGGAGTTATATGGATCAGGAGTTAGGCATCCTTAGAGGATCGATCGTTGGAAATCTTCAGGATTTACAGAATGCCATTCAACGGGGTACACCAAGTCCTACATTCGATCCAACTTATGAAATACAGAACCCTAAGCATGATACTCAGCATGGACTGTTCAAGTCAGACCTTTCTTTGTTTCTTGGAGAACATATCATTAAAGTAAGATATGGGCTTCAACGGAATATCAGAAAAGAGTTTGATGTAAGAAGAGGAGAACTTAATAATCGTCCTGTTATTGATTTGAAATTGTTGTCACATACATTGGAGACTGAATGGGTTCAACCTTCCAAAGGAAAATGGAGCGGTAATTCAGGTATTCAACTATTTTCGCAAAATAGTATCAATGAACCCGGGTCTAACCCCATCAATTTTGTTCCGGATTACGATGTACTTAACATTGGTGCTTACACCATTCAATCCCTTAGTTTTGATGAATCAATTGTCGAGTTAGGTGTGAGATTGGATCATCAGACACTCGATGTAGTAGATACTATAAGAGATGTTACCATTTATTCTAATGAGGTAAGTTTTACCAATGCTACTTTCACTTTGGGTTTTAGAAAGGGGATCAATGATCATCTTACTATTTATTCTAATATTGGAACTGCCTGGCGACCTCCTAACGTCGCTGAGTTATATTCATTTGGATATCATTTCTCTCGAGTTCAATTCGGTTTATGGCGTTATAATTTCGAACCCAATATCATTACACCCCTTGACCGTGTATTTGATGAAACAGATCGATCGGTTCCTTCTGAAAGAAGTCTGAAATGGGTGACCGGAATGGAAATTAAAAGCGATCGGTTTGATGCTGAATTCATTTTCCACATCAATCGAATCAATAATTATATTTTCTTAAGGCCTTTTGGTGTAACTACCAATGTCGCAGGTACTTTTCCTTATTTCATTTATAGTCAAACCAATGCTCTTTTCATGGGAAGTGATTGGGATATTAGATATAAGCATTCTGATCATCTGACTTCCGAAGCTAAGCTTTCTTATGTCTACGCCAGAGAAACAGAAAATGATCAATCATTCATTGAAATTCCTCCACTCAATTTGAATTATTCCATTGATTACCAAAAAGGAAAATGGGGTGGAGGCCTTGATTTTAATTATATGGCTGAACAATGGAAAGCTCCGGAAGTAATAGAACCTGCTGCTTTCCAAAACGGTTCTGTTGAAATTAATCCTGATGGAATATTTGACTTCATGCCACCTCCTGATGACTATTTTTTGATAGGAGGACATATTTCTTACCAGCATAATTTCTTAAATGTTGAATTAAGAGTGGATAACCTTTTAAATACTGCCTACCGATCTTATACAGATCGTCTCAGATACTTTGGAGACGCTCCTGGGAGAAACATCTCTGTGGCGGTTGATATTCAATTTTAATTATATACTTGTTGCATTATTATAATAAATGCAATATTATTGCATTAAATAGAAAACAATATATTCTGATCATGGAAAAAATTAATTCAGTATTCTACTTAATGTTCATTATCGTTGTTGGACTCATGGTAAGTTGTGGTGATGATGATCCTATGGAAATGGAGAATGAAGATGAAGAAGTTATTTCTCGTATCACACTTACATTTACACCTGACAACGGTGAAGAGTCTGTTATAGCTATCTGGTTTGATGCAGATGGGGAGGGTAGTGGTGCTCCGACCATTGATGATATTGAATTGAAAGAGGGGATTACTTATAGCCTGGAATTGGAATTGAGCAATACATTAGGTAGTACTGATGTAGATATCACCAATGAAATCAGTGCAGAAGCAGAAGAGCACATGTTCTTTTTTGAATTTACGACTGATATTTTTTCAGATCCTTCTGGAAATGGAAACGTTGACAATAGGGGAGACGCGATCAATTATAACGACCAGGATGCTAAAGGTTTACCAGTTGGGTTATTGACCAATTGGACTCCTGCAAGTGCTACAGCATCTTCCGGAGATTTCAGGATTCTATTAAAACATCAACCGGGTTTGAAGACGGCCATGTCGGATGTTACTGTGGGTGGTACTGATGTTGATATTTCGTTCCCGATTAATATTCAATAAATATAATTTTCATTCAATTTAAGTACAATCCTTAGAGATTTCTTCCCAAGTATATTGAAAGTAAAATTAATTAAGTTATACACACACAAAGAGG
>JABDLO010000403.1 GCA_013002995.1 Saprospiraceae bacterium
ACGAATTACCATTGATTTAAATCAATTTGAATTGAAAATGTATGAAGTCAAACCTAATCATTCTAATCATACATCATTCAACAATATTTCTATGTGCTCCTCATTTATGAGGATATTATCACAACCCTCAAAAAGGTGGATTTATAAGGGTGTTTGTAACTGCATCTTTGTCATGTAATATTTAAATAACCACCTTAAAATAATTTAAAATGAAAAAGTTAATCGTTCTAATCACATGTTTATTTCTAGTAGGAAGTTTTGATGCAAATGCACAATTTGGATACATCAAAAAGAAAGCAAAAAAAGCTGCAAGTTATACTGTCAAAAAAGCTAAAAAAGTAGGCAGCAAAACAAAAAAGTTAGGAAAGAAAGTCGTCAAAAAAACTAAAAAAGCCGGGAGCGTAACCAAAAAGTATGGAAAGAAGGCAGCCGGTAAAGCACAGAAGTATGGTATCAAAGGAGCCAATGGTGTAAGAAAATATGGAGGCAAAGGAGTAAGAAAAGTAGGTAAAGGTTTCAAAAAAGCTGGAAACGTAGGCGTAAAGGGAGCTAAGAAAGTAGGAAGAGGCGTCAAAAGAACAGGCAAATATGCAGCTCAGGGAGCAACCAATATGGTCAATAGCAGAGTTGGGAAAGCAATTGTAAAAACTGCGTCAGCACCGGCCAAGTCTGTTTATAATGCAACAAAAGTAGTCCGTGGGAAAGCAGGAGTAGGATCCATCTACACACCATATGTTGACGCGATTGGAGCTACAGGTAAAGCGGTCCCTGCAGTGATCAAAGGAATCACGGCACCACAGAGAGTATTATACCAAAAAGCACAGAATTTTGCCCATAAATATGGTGGCAGAAGTGGAGGTTTTGTTTTTGACATCAGCACATTTGTATTGGAGTACAGTCCGCAACTTGCCACTGCTTTAGCGGAAAATGTGAGTGCCGTGGCCAATGGAAAGAATCCCATCCAGGTTATAGGTGCCCCTCTAGCCGCTGCATTGAGAGCAGCCAATACCAGCCATTATAACAATTCGAAGCCCATACCTGAAGATGTAAAGAATGCATTGAGAGGATTCTTTCCTGAATCAACATTAGAATCAGCCCGATATACCATCGGTTCAGTAGAAATAACACTTCCTAATGCCATAAACAAGGTGGCAAAATATGGAG
The DNA here is from genome assembly GCA_013002995.1 of Saprospiraceae bacterium. Taxonomy (GTDB): domain Bacteria; phylum Bacteroidota; class Bacteroidia; order Chitinophagales; family Saprospiraceae; genus JABDLO01. The sequence goes on from JABDLO010000403.1 coordinate 1,165, forward strand.
AGGCACATGCAGTAACTGTTGGAAATATCATCGTATTTAGTAAAGATCCTGGTTCATTCTCTGACACTCCATTGTGGTGGGCTCATGAAATGGCTCATGTAGACCAGTATTCAAAGCTCGGTATGGAAAAATTTGCATACAAATACATGAAAGACTTAGGAAAGAGCATTGAGCGTCAAGCTGAAAGAACAGCAGAAGACATCGTTGAAGGACAGTAGATATAAAGAATAAAATTATTGAAGGTGGACATCATATTAAATCCATAACTCAATTGTTTATCGATTATCAGCCTGAAAGTCAAAAGATTTTCGGGCTTTTAATTTTCCTGTCTATCTTATTCTAATGGAGACTTGAATTTTTAACATTTACAATCTCTTTATCCATCTTTCACTATTATTCTTTGATTAAGACTTGGGTTATGATAATACAACAATAACATACCAAGGCTTCATTAAGAATACTACAATACTTAAATATTCGTGTAAATTGAATTATAACAATCATTATTGTGTTTTAGGGTAGAATTTCAATCATGATTGATTTAAAAATACAGCATGAAAAATCTATTATTATGTTTTACATTTTGTTTTCTTTTTTCCAATCAATGTCATCTGCAACATACTGATCTGTCAGCTCCTGTATCAGAAATACAGTCATTAATCAATCTTTTCAAGAGTGATGTGAGAGGTCCATACAAAGACATCAGGTGGTTCTGTCCGGATGGCTCTGTCATTCCTCCCAAAGAAAAATGTAAAGACCCGGGTGGATATCAAAAAGCCAGGCACAAAGATGAAGTGGTAAGGCTGGCAGAAAAACACCACTTATATTTTGGACAAATATTAAAAGGAACAGAAAACAAGGATTTTTATGACATTGAAAATGATCACAGCAGATTAAAGCAATACATCCTCGGTCAATATCTACAATCTATAGATGATGGATGGATCAATAGAAAGGGAAGGTATTATCGTGGAGCCGTTCAAGCAGAAGATGAAGAAGATTGGGGTCGTTCCTTTTTAACTTTTGCCCTTGATGATGCACGGTTTTCATCCGAAAAGTATTTCCTCATTAGAGAGGCAAGTAAATTTATCCCCCATGGCGAACAATCTAACCTATTGCTTGATATAAGATCATTGTCAAAAAATATTGCTGATCGTCAACCTTCCTTCATGGACATCAGAACAAAGATCCACGGAAGGCCGGCGGCAGAAGATATAGTCTCTACTAAAGCATATAAAACCCAGAAAGCTAATTCTTTAAAAGATACGGATATCAAAGAATTAGATCAATTGATCAAGGCAATGGAGCAGTACTACTCTACTGATTTGAGCAAACAATTAGCCCCTTACCTAAAACGAATACCATCAGAACATATCAAGTCTGCAATAAAATCATATCAGGAAACCATTCCCAATGCAATAGATACAGAGGAGAAAATCATCCGATCGGTGGATTTATTGAGTCTGATCCGACAGGAAATTGAAAGCAAGCATGCTCCCTCAACCAGATTGTCCTTGATGGACGTATCTTTAATCATTGAGGGTTATACAATAAGGGCCATTCCTGAATGGTCTACTGAAACGATAAAGGATGAATTAAAACTAGGTTGCTATTTAAGTGAACTCTCTTATGCCACGGGATACATTTACAAGTGGGAGTATGATGAATTAACAGCTCTTACGACTACCCACCCGGAAGAGGGGATCTCACTCGATATGTTACTGGAAATTTTCAGAGCAATCAGAAGAAATATAAACTGGGGAAGTGGTTTAATCATCACTGAATTTGGTGAGGTGATCGATTTATATTCATCGTTTGAGCCCTTATCTCACGGATTTATTGATGATCGGATCAGATCTAGTGCTTTGTTATTTATGGGTCAACTGGCCTCTCGACTCAATGAGTTTATGGCTGATAAAGCCGGATGGGAAACTCAGGTGATCGGTAAGAAAAGTTCAACCATTCAGGGGATCAACCCAGGGTACGCAAGAGGCAAACTTATGGTTGTGGAACAATTAGAAGAAAATAAAGTGGATCCTGGTGCCATTTACGTATTTAAGAAATCACCAGCTGATCTTGAACCAGTGGCAGGAATCCTAAGCATCAGTGAAGGAAACATGGTTTCTCACTTGCAGTTATTGGCGCGGAATCTGGGGATTCCCAATGCCAACATAAGCGAATCAGATTACAGCATGTTTCAGACTTATGAAGGTAAAGAAGTTTTTTATGCAGTATCCAACAAAGGAGGAGTCCTCATCAAACTCGCAGAAGAGATGAATGATGCAGAAAAACAATTGTTTGCACGAAAAACAGTGGATGAAGAAGTCATAAGGGTTCCTACGGAAGAATTAGTGCTTGATAACCCAAAGATTTATAAGCTCAATGATATAGATGCATCATCATCCGGAAAACTATGCGGTCCTAAAGCTGCCAATTTTGCCAGGTTAAAACAACTATTCCCTGACAACCTGGTTAATGGCCTTGTCATTCCATTTGCCATATTTAAAGATCATATGGAAGAAATGATTCCGGGTGAAGATATTAGTTACTGGCAACATCTTGGGATAACATTTGATGAAATTTCCCGTATGAGATCACAAAACCAATCTATCGAGAATATTGAGACTTATACTTTTAATCGATTGGAGGCTTTGAGAACTTATATAAAGACTATGAATCTAAAGGCCTCATTTATTGAAGAGCTGGAAAATCAATTTGCCCAGGAATTTGGTCGACCTATTGGGCAGGTTCCGGTCTTTTTAAGATCTGACACCAATATGGAAGATCTTAAAGACTTTACCGGAGCTGGTCTCAACCTTACAGTATTTAATACCATAGAAAGGGAAAAAATTCTTCAGGGCATTAGGGACGTTTGGGCGTCTCCTTACACAGAACGAAGTTACAGGTGGCGGCAAAAATTCCTGTCTAATCCGGAAGATGTTTATCCAAGCATACTGGTGATTCCCAGTGTATTTGTAGATTACTCGGGAGTAATCATCACTAAGGACTTTATTGAAGGCGGTCCTGATCGATTAAATGTCGCATTCAGCCAGGGTGTAGGTGGAGCCGTAGATGGTCAGAAAGCTGAATCTTGGATATTAGATCCTAAGGGGACAAATATTCTAGTTTCACCTGCCAGAGACAGAAAATTTAAAACCTTATCCAGATCAGGAGGCACAATGAATCAAGAAGCTTCACTAGCTCAGAGAATTCTCACCAATGACAATATTCAACAGGTTTGGAAAATCTGCGAAACCATCTATTCTGAAATGCCCAAAGCAGGAATGACCTTTCCTTACGATATAGAATTGGGATTTGAAAATGATCACTTGTGGTTATTCCAAATCAGGCCTTTTGTCGAAAACAAAAAAGCTCTGTCCTCCAACTATCTAAGTCAGTTGGATCCGGTTGTTCCTCTAAATTTAAAATTTGACATGAATGAAAAAGTTTATCAATAAAATATTTAGTTATGTGATCATCTTTTTGGTGATTTTTCCGGCTTCTATGGAAGCTTATCCTATTGATGGATTTGTAAGGACGGGAATAAAAAGACTATTGCGTCTGGAACGAATTGAAAAGGGTGAAATAAAAGACAAGTTACCTCCAACCGGAGCCTTACTCCGCACAGAGGATATCAAACTTTCGTTGCTAGATCATACCTTGGATCAATTTCCAACCATAGATGCAGGATTAGATGGTCAACTCCAGAAACTATTTCCCAATCTTCATGAATCTTATTCTGTTGCATTACTGGATTATTCAGATCCAGAAAACATCCGTTATGCAGAGAGACAAGCAAATCGTGGATTTCAACCGGGAAGCGTGGGGAAGCTCGCGGTTGTTACGGGATTGTTCTGTGAGCTGGAAGACCTCTATCCTGATGATTTCCAGGCAAGGATCAACTTGTTAAAAAATAAAAAAGTAAGAGCAGGATATTGGGCGATTCCCAATATTCACACCGTACCTTTTTTCAACCCGGATAACAACAAGCTTGATAAAAGACTATTGGTAGAGGGAGATGTCTTTTCTTTATTTGAATGGGTAGATCATATGTTGTCCGTTTCCAGTAATGGAGCAGCCAGTGTAGTCTGGCGTGAAATTATATTAATGAGACATTTTGGTGATGATTATCCGCAACTTGATGAAAAAACAGCAGAAGCATATTTTTCCGAAACCTCCAGGAAAGAATTATCAGATATTGCTGTGCATGTTGTCAATCAACCATTGAGAGATCTTGGTATTGGAGAAGATGAATGGCGATTAGGTACCTTTTTTACCCGTGGGGCTACTAATAAGGTTCCTCCACAGGGAGGAAGCATCGGAACTCCCAGAGGTATGTTGAAATGGTTGTGGGCGCTGGAAAGTGGGCGTATAATAGATAAAGAAAGCAGCCTGGAAATAAAACGGTTGATGTATATGACCGACCGTCGCATCAGGTATGCAGCCAATCCGGCCCTTTCAGAAGCTGCTGTATATTTTAAGTCAGGTAGTCTCTACAAATGCAAAGAAGAACCTGGCTATACCTGTGAAAAATATAAAGGCAATGTCAATAATTATATGAATTCTGTAGCCATGATAGAATTTCCAGGTGGGAGAAAATACATGGTAGCATTAATGACCAATGTATTAAGGAAAAACTCCAACTCAGATCACAATGCACTAGCGTCTAGAATTGATCAATTGATTAAATGATACAGAGTTAGAAATTTCAAAAGGAGATTCATTTATTGAAATGAATCTTTATTAGAAAAGTAAGCCTTTGCAGTCGACCGTATATCTTCATCTTCATTGTTGATTAAAAATTCACGGATATCGTTATCTGAAATTTTCATAAACTTATTTTGAATATGGAATTCATGATTTAAAACACTATATTCTATCAGGGAAATGATGGTAGATTTTAAAGATGGGCCCAAGGTATTTTCCAAATATTCAATAGCATTATCTCGAAGGCTTTGATCAGACCCCGTCACATACTGATATAGTTCAAGGTAGTCATCAGGAGGATATTTAATATGAAGCAATTTAAAGATGGCCACTAAATTTTCATCAATACGCTTTTTCAGTAATTCCACCAATTTTTTATAATAGACATTGGATGCATCTTCCTTCAGAACAAGAGCATTAAGCAACATATTATTGTACTTCGCTTCATTAAGTAGGATTCTATTGATGACCTTATCATCCACCTTTAATAATGGATAATTTTCAAGTAAATCATTAAGGGAGGTGATGGCATTATTACGCAGTGAAAGATCCGAATACTCTGCCATTTGCAGGAGTAAATCAACAGAGGATTGGGATGGAATCAGTTTTAGAATGAAAGGTATTTTTCTGGCAAAAGGCAAGTTTTCTTCCGCTGTATATTTCTGCATTATCTTTTCCACTCTTTTGAAACCGTATTTAGCAATCGCAGAATAAGTGACAATAGGTGTTTCCTGACCTTCTAAATAGGACATCAATAGCTTTAAAAAAGCACTCGACCTCGTCTCACCTGCTGCATTGATGCCATGCTGCCGGATAATGTGAGACGGATGTTTCAGGCATTGGTTTATGAAATGATAATGATTAGAAAATTTACCAATTGAAATGGCTTTCAGCAATCCTATTGTCATAAATAAGTTTTCTCCTTCTCCAATCTGATGATCTTGCAACATGGTATTTATACGATCATTGATCCGAAGAACTCGTAGAACCGATCTATTATTTTGAAATTCTTTTGCATAAGCGGCAATAGCAGCTATTTTTAACTGATCTTCACCTTCATTCAATAATGTTATTAAATAGTTGGGTTCTAGTTTTTCCTGATGGTTGATTAAATAATCAAAGGCATCAATTTTAACATTCTGGCTTTTATGATTTAATAAAGGAATTACTGATTCATAAAAATCAATTTCTTTATACATGATCATGTCAAGTGTAGCTACTATAATTTTTTCATTAGAATGCTTTAAAAGCATACGGATATCCTCTTCAAGACCAGTAATTAGATGATTCTTAAGGAATGAAATGGCTTTTATTTTCTGATAATCAGATCCTGATCTCAACATCTGATGATAATCGTCGATGATGGCAGTTGAAGTATTGGCGATCTGTTCTGATTGTATTTTTAATGATTGTCTGAAAATGGATTTATATTCTATCCGCATTTTATTACCGAAGTAAAGCCAAAGAAAACTTCCAAAAAGAATCACAAAAGAAATCACCTGGTTGGGGAGATCCAGGGTCTTTACGACAAAGATTAGAATGATACCACTTATTCCTGTTGCCAGACTGTCTACAAATACATCCAGAAAAGTTTTGGTTTTTAGCTTTATATCTTGTGGTACAGGTAACATCATTAATTCTACTGATGCCTTATTGATCGATTGCTTCATCCCTGCATCAAAAAGTCTTAATGAAACAACCAATCCAATTATAGGAAATATAATCAGGAAGGTCGCATTCAGTAATATCATAGCAGGGAGCAACATTATACTGTAACCCACTCCCAGTTTTCCTACTACCCGATTGGTGAGGAACAATTGTATCAATAGGCTGATGATGTTGAATGTCGACATCCAAAACCCATAAAATTGGGTCAGATCTTCCTCGTCAATATAAATTCGAGTAGCAAAATATCCAAACTGGTAATCTATCAACTTAGCTACAAATACACTGATTGCCAATAAGAATGCAAGGTATTTTAAATGCTTAATCTCTCTCACCAGCTTGAAGGGCCCTAAAAAATTAGATCTGGTATCACTCTCAGTAATTCCGGAAAGATGATTATCTGCGGTAGATTTTTGCAGCTTATTCATGAGATGAATACTGTACATGAGGATGACTGCTCCTGCAAATGGAATGTATTCACTTTGCGTTGCGGATGAAATTATGCTTGCAAGGTATCCTCCGGCAATACCTCCTGCGATGGCCCCCGATCCAATGAATCCAAAGTATTTTCTTGCTTCTCTGGCATTAAACAATTGATTGGCAATAATCCAGAACTGGGAAGCAGAGAGAATTCCAAAAATGGAAATAAACAAGTAAAAAACGAATGCTGTTATAGACTTCGACCAGTGATTGGATAACATAATTCCAATGAGTATCAACAGGATGATATTGATGATGCTTGTCTTAATAAATAATTTCTTCGTTGAGAAAGCAGAAATGAAGCGGCTGTAAAAAGCGGTAACGATCAGTGCCAAAATAGCAAGGGCCACATAAGCGATGGGAAGGTTTTCTATTCCCAGGTTGGAAAGAAAGATGGCATTGGCTGTGGGTTTCAATAATAGGAGGGTGCAGATCAGGGTAAATATGAGCCTTTGCATGACGATAACGTCAGGATCAATTTCTCCAATTCCTGTTATCCTTCCAAGGAAAGATTTCAATAATTCTTTTGTTTTAATTCCGTTGATGACGATTTACTGGTTTTTGGTTTTACTAAGAATTTTATCTACTTCGTACACCAATTCCCTCATGATCTTTTCTCCACCCGGATCTTCAACCAGGGCAACCAGAATATAACTTCTCCACTCATTCCCAATGACCATTACTGAATCTGAGTGGTAGTTTCTCCAGGTACCTGATTTCCTGTATAGGTTTGCTTCAGGTACCAGTTTATCGAAAGAATTTACAAATTTATGATGCAAGTGCGGGTCATAGAGGTACTCCAACATTTGTTCTGTTCGCTCACAATTGATCAATTTCCCATATGCCAGCATATAGTAAAATCGAGATACCTGGAATGCTGAAGCTGCATGGCTGAGTCCCTTGAGTGGGTCAGGATTCCTTTTTCCTCCTTTACCATACCTTTTACCTACCCATAGACCTCCTTGCTTTTTAAGATCATACAATTGATACCTCTTATCCTTTAGTGTGCGGGATATACGATCGTATCCTAACAGATCAATCAAAGCAGAAGAACTGGCATTATTAGACACCCTAATCA
>JABDLO010000439.1 GCA_013002995.1 Saprospiraceae bacterium
GCTATCGATACTATAGAAAAGAGCCTTACTCTAAGTCTTGGAGATACCCTAGTCCGGAAAGCTAAGTATTATGGAGATCAAGGATGTATCATCTGTCGTAATAATAAAGACTCGCTTAATTTTACTCCTACAACAATAACTTCCGCTTTACCTCCAGCTGAGTCTATGGCCTGGCCAATGGGTGACATGATTGATGAAGTAACCGACAATGATCTATCTTCAGAAATCATTGAAAAAGCCCTTGATGCTGCTTTCATTCCTGAAGATGGATTGACTGCTGCGATGGTTATTATAAAGGATGGAAAGTTGATCGGTGAAAGATATATGAGTGGCATTGGCTATAACACCCAATTAGAATCCTGGTCCATGGGTAAAAGCCTTACTGCTACATTAACAGGAAGGATGATCCAAATGGGATATTACGGTATGGATGATGAAAAACTCTTTCCTGAGTGGTCTAATCCAGAAGATCCCAGGTCAAAAATTTCAGTAAGAAACCTACTTCAGATGAGCAGCGGCTTGAAATTCTCATCTCATCGTGATCCTGGAAAGGATATGAGGAGTGAAGCACTAGATCATTTTTATATCTACACCGGAGCCATTGATGCATTTGATTTTAGTATCAATCGGCCTTTGGAATTCGAAGTGGGAAGTATGGGGCGATATCGCAATTGTGATCCTTTGTCTCTGGGTAAGCTGATCCGGGACCACTTGGAGGCTGATGGACAAGAATACTTGAGTTTCCCACAACGGGCACTTTTTGATAAGATTGGCATTAGAAAGCAGGTCCTGGAAACAGATCCTTATGGGAATTTCCTATTGACCGGTTATGATTATGGGACAGCTCGCAATTGGGCGAGACTAGGTATGCTTTATCTCCAGGATGGTGTGTGGAATGATGAGCGATTATTGCCAGAGGGATTTGTAGGCTTCGTTTCTGCCGTTGCTGAATCCTGGGAAGAGCCTGTCTATGGTGGACAATTCTGGGTTAATGGAACAGGTGACTTTCCGATTCCAACAAACTCATATGCCATGATGGGTGCCGGAGGACAACGGACCATCATCATACCTGATTACAATATGGTAGTAGTAAGGATGGGACATTTCAGAGGATCTGAAACTGGAGGTGAGTCGCTGAATAATGCATTAAAAGTTATTTCTGATGCAATGGAGAATAATTAAAGAAAACAATATTAAATTAATAAAGGGACCACACAATGTGCAGTCCCTTTCACTAAATCTAAATTATTTCTTTAATTAAAGAGCAGGTATCCTAAGAATCTGTCCCGGGTAGATCTTGTCAGGATGTGATAACATTGGTTGGTTCGCTTCGAAGATGATGTTGTATTTCATCGGATCACCGTACACGTCTCTTGAAATCTTAGATAAGGTATCTCCTGATTTCACTTCGTGGAAAGTAGACTCAGGTTCAGGATTGGTTACTGAAATTTCATCAGCTACAGATCCTACTCCTTCTACATTCCCAAGAGTAAGAATTACTTTTTCTCTTTCTGCATTGGTCATTGTAGCTCCTCTTACGATTACATGATCTGCCAGCTCTACTTCAAGGCCATTAACTGAAATTCCATGTCTCGCAACTTCTGCTATTAATGCTTCTTCCTTAGTAAGTGGTTTAGCTTCTGGTGTTTCTTGTTTTTTCTTTCCGAATAATTTTGATCCGGCACCCTTAATGAATGAAAATAATCCCATGTTGTTTTATGTGTTTATGATTAAAAATCACAGAGCATCATCTCTGTGCAGTAAATTAATTGTGTTCAAAAATTTGGACGTATGTGTTGCATGAAGGTCACACATCTTTGACATCAAAGATATGCAAGAAAATACTATAAGGATCAATAAACTACCTCTTTCTTATGCTGTCCCTGATGGACTGTATCATGTCTGGGCTGACAGATGTTCTTTTAACATTATTCTTAATGAAATCTCTGAAGGTCTTTTCTTTATTGAATAAATTGCTGCAACGAGGATCGTTTTGTACCCTGGACATCAATTCTTCCTTGTCCTTAGGAGGTAAAGCATTATCAAAATAAAGATCTATCTTCTGTCTGAGGTCTTGAATACTTTCGCGGTTTCTCATCTGACAACGGTTATGTATTTTTTACAAAAGAAACTTAAATTTCTAAAATATGCCAATTTTTAAAACTAATACTTATTAACAAGAAGAAACTTAAAACAATATTCTAATAATCGTGCGGCTTACTTCACTATTCTTCCTCTTGGGTTTTGATTCTTCCTCCTCTCATATCCTTATAACCCAATTTCTCCGCATATCGTTTCAATTTCTCCTTGAGCATGTTTCTTGCTCTAAATAATCTTGATCTCACGGTACCTATAGGCACATCTATAATCTTGGATATTTCCTCATAGGTAAATCCTTCCACGTCACACAGTAACACTACCGTCCTAAAATCAATTGGTAGAGAATTGATGGCTATTGTTACTTCATCACCCATCATATTCTCAAAAATCTCTTCCCGTAAATCAAGATACCCTGTACCAGAGTTATCTTCACTGTCGTGGTAGCTTACGATGTCCTCGAAATCTACCTTCGTAGGACGCTTACTCTTCTTTCTATACTCATTGATGTAAGCGTTTTTCAAGATTTTAAACAGCCACGCCTTGGCATTAGTTCCCTCTATGTACTTATCTATAAACCGGTGTGCCTTGAGATAGGTTTCCTGCACCAGGTCATTGGCGTCCTCATCATTATATGTAAGGTGAAATGCAAAGGTCTTCAATGCATCCATGTGGGGAAACAGCTCTTCGTCAAATACCCGCTTCTTTTTCGCTTTATCCAAAGATTCTCCTATTATCGAAGTTATGTTGAATTCAGTTGTCATCTTGTTCTGTATTAATGTTCATTCTAATGACGCATGAAATACAGAATTTTCACAAATTACGGCCCAAACATACAATAATCTTGCTGTATATCTAAACGGCAATGACATTCTCTCCGGCTATGACAAAGACTTTCTCTCCTTTCTGTGGTTGTATAATTGCCATGCCTGTAAACACTCCAAATGCTGGCAAAATGCACGTATGGTCACCAAAATAAAAACACGGGAGTCGTATTGCCTGCCTTGCCTTTCCTCTCATTCTTACAGCAGGGTGAATATGGCCACATAAGTTATAGAGTCCCTTGTGGTGAACATCCAATGGTTCGTGAGACATTATAAATGGCTCGTAAACCTGTGGAGATTGCAATACGTGCATCCTGGTCTTCTGATAAATATCAGTCTCAAGGATGTCGTGATTGCCCAGGACCAATATGAACTCAACGTTGATGAATTCATCCATTAAGTCATTCAGGCCTACCCACTCAAGATTGTAATCTGAATGGAAGAGGTCTCCAAGGAACAATACCCTCTGAGGATTCCACCTGGTGATTAATGACTTCAACTTTTTTATGGTTTGTCGGCCTGCATCTTTAGGTACTCTGATGCCTTCTTTTCTGAAGTGGCCTACCTTCCCCAGGTGCAGATCCGCACATATCAGTGTTTTTTCTTCTTCCCAGAAGATGGCTTTCCCGGGTAATAAGAAAAGATTCTGATGCAGTAGTTGAAATTTAAATGTTTGTTCCTTAACATTCATTGATTGCAAAGAAAATTTACTTTATTGATAATCTTAATAGCTTTGCCCAAAAATAACTTAACATTTTATGGAGATTGCTTCATTTACATTTAACGACTTTGCTGAAAACACTTATGTGCTGTATGATGAATCAAAATCATGCATCATCATAGACCCGGGGTGTAATACCCCCTCTGAAAGAAAAGAGTTAACTTCTTTCATTGATTCTAATGAATTAAAACCGGAATATGTTGTAAACACCCATTGTCATATTGATCATGTCCTCGGGAATCGGTTTGTGATGGAAGAATATGGGTTGAAATTATATGCACATGAAGGGGAGGCTCCTGTCCTTGCGGCCTGTGAGATGGTAGCTCAGATGTATGGCATTCCTTATGATCCATCCCCTTCAATTGACCACACTATAAAAGATAGGCAAGAAGTGAAATTTGGCAATACTACTCTTAAAACCATTTTTACCCCGGGTCATTCGCCTGCAAGCATTTCATTTTATCATGAACCCTCTTCTATCCTTATTGCTGGTGATGTATTATTCCGTCAGAGCATTGGAAGAACAGATTTACCCGGTGGGAACTTCAACACACTGATCAGCTCAATCAGGACAGGCTTGTTTATCCTTCCGGATGATACAGTCGTTTACCCCGGGCATGGACCTGAAACAACCATCGGTTATGAAAAAATCTACAATCCATTTCTTCAATAGCTAAAATAGCTTTCCCTGGGAGTCGTATGGATAAAGCCTGAATGATTTACGGTGATAACTGGTAGGACCATTCTGTTTAATGGCTTCTCTGTGTGCCTGTGTCGGGTAGCCCATATTTTGCCTCCAGGAATACTGTGGGTGTTTCTTATCCAGTTTTTTCATGTAAGCGTCTCTGAAGGTCTTCGCCAGTATGCTCGCTGCTGCAATACTCATATATTTCCCATCTCCTTTAATAATACAGTGGTGATCCATTCCCTTATATGGATTAAACCTATTACCGTCTATTAACAACCTATCAGGTGTCACAGACAATCTTGATATGGCATGGTGCATGGCCCTAAAACTTGCGTTGAGGATATTTATGTTATCTATGGTTACGGGCATCACCTTTGCTACGGTCCACGATATGGCTTCAGATATTATCACATCCTTCAGGAGATTCCTTTGCCTTGCTGTAAGTTTTTTTGAATCATTTAACAATGGGTGGTAGAAGTTTTTTGGCAGAATGACGGCACTTGCATACACTGGTCCTGCGAGGCACCCACGACCGGCTTCATCACAACCTGCTTCAATTCCGTGTTTCTTAAGATAGGGCAACATTGTTATTGTCTTTTGCTGCCCAGATCCATCTGCAAGCATAGGTTCTATATGGTCTCCAGCTTTCTCCGATCTTAAGCATTTTTTCCTTCAAGGCTTTCTTTTCTTCGGTTAACCCATAATAGTGTTTCATCCCCATCTGTATGCCCAGGTCATCAACCGGCATGATATCAGGCCTTTCTAGCGTAAACATCAATACCATCTCAACGGTCCATTTTCCCACGCCCTTTATCTGAATAAGCTCCTTCATTACATCTTCATCTGAATATTGAGACCATTCTTCATATTCCTGTCCTCTCTCCAGAAAAAAAGAAGCAACGTTCCTGATATAATTGGCTTTCTGATTAGAATAGCCTACACTTCTTAAGATTTCGTGTTCTGTATCATAAAGTTGATGAGGGGTAGGAATCAGGCCGTCATATAAGTTTATTAACCTATTGAAAATGACCCGAGCTACCTTTACTGACAGTTGTTGACCTGTAATTGACCGGATGAGGTCCTGGTATACATTTCCTGAGCTGGTATTGTCTGGTAAGATTACTTTCTCAATAATGTTAGCCATTATTGGATCTTTTTTTAATTTTGCTTTAACCGAAGAGTGCATATTAAATATTTTCACCAGCCTTTTTGACGCTTTACTTTAGTCCTTCCCTTACACAAATATAGGTTTACTAATAATGTATTGTTATGATGTATAGGTTGTTTTTATTGATATTATTTATTCTTCCATCATGCTTGTTTGCCCAGACATACAACAAAATGAATATGACTCTTCAGAATCGTATTCCTGCTACTTCATTCGATGGAAATGAATTAAGTGATATATGGGGATATGTAAAAGACGGGCAGGAATATGCCATCTTTGGGTCGCTAGGTGCTACATATATTTATAATGTAACCAATTGTGGAAGCCCTACACTTGTTAAAGAGTTTGATGATTCCTATACATCAATATGGCGTGACTACAAGGTCTATGGAGACTATGCTTACGGTGTGTGTGATGGGGCTAATTGTGGATTACAGATCATGAATTTAAATACGCTGACTCAGACAACCAATAACACATTAATTAGAGCCCATAATATTTTTATTGATGAACCTAATGCAAGAATGTACGCTGTCGGCACCTATATAAGTGGCACTAGTTCTAGAAATAATATTCTCATATACGACATCAGCAATCCAGGCTCTCCTAATCTGGTTAAAACTTTCAATCCGGGAAAATATACTCATGACATCTACGTAGAAGACAACACCCTATATTGCTCCCATGGATATAGTAATCTTGGTATTTATACCTATAATCCCGTCACCCATAATGTAACTACAGTAGGAACTTCATCAGGAAGCTCCGGATATAATCATAGCAGCTGGAAACACCCATACCAGGATGTGTTATATCTGGCTGAAGAAGTTCCTATAGGAAGGCCAATGTTTATATATAATATTTCCAATCCGGCGTCTCCTTCATGGAACATGGCTGATGCTTTCAAAGATCCTCTCCTTGGACCTACCTATACTAATAATAGGCCACACAATCCATTTGTAAATGGGGATTATTTATACATCTCTTACTATCACGACGGCCTACAGGTATATGATGTTACTGATCCATATAATCCGGAAAGAGTGGCTTATTTTGATACTTATTATCAAAATACTTCTTATTCCAGTTATTATGGTGTGTGGGGTACTTATCCCTATTTACCCAGTGGTTGCCTTCTGGTAGCTGATATCGATAATGGATTTTACACACTCACAATAGATGATTATAAAGGATACTCAGAAGTAGGGGGTGATATTTTTCTAAAACAAGCGGGAGCGGGTATCGTATTTAAAGACAATTCTGGAAGCTATAGGAAAGTTTACCTTAATAATGGTTCTCTTACTACAAGCTCGGCTGGAGCTCCATCTTCCTCTGATCATATGTTAATGGAAAGTCATATGGAATTAGGTAATGATTATGGAATTATTTTTACCGACGCCACAACCGGGCTAAGGAAAAAATTATATGTCGATAAAGGATCAATCGTACTGGACCCCGTATTACTTCCTACAGGTGCTAATCTTGAAATAACCCAGGGAGATTTTTATCTCTCAAGAAAAAATGCTGGAATAATCCTGTCTGATTCGGGTAATTGCTTTAAATTTTTTACGGATATAAGTGGAAATCACAGAACTCCATCTCATCCTTGCATCCCAGACTAAACTTTGGCACAGCTTTTGAATTTTTTAGTTATGAAAATTCATATTACTAGCTTATGTCAATCCTTAGGACTTTATCTTTATTGCTTATCGTAGTTAGCTTATCATTTAACTATACACCGGAGAGTGGTGCTTATCATTATATCAATCAGTATCGGGATTTAGCAGTTGTTGAAATGTACCGAAGTGGCGTACCTGCAAGCATTACACTTGCTCAGGCCTTGCACGAAACCAATTACGGAACCAGTAAGCTGGCAACGATCGCCAAAAACCACTTTGGTATAAAATGTAAATCCAATTGGATCGGTGGAACCTATTTTCACAAAGATGATGATCTTGACCGGCAAGGTAACTTAATTAAGTCGTGTTTCCGTTCATATGATATTGATATTGATTCTTATATAGATCACTCTAATTTTCTGATGAGTAGGTCCCATTATGATAATTTATTTCAGCATCACCATACAGATTATCAAAGCTGGGCTCACGGATTAAAATCCAGTGGGTACGCAACAGATCCCAGATATGCAGAAAAATTGATCTCCAAAATTGAAAGATATGGATTGGACCAATATGATCATTGGGAAAATCCATTGACAAAATAAATTTTCTCGCCGGAGTCATCGGACAATAAACCAATCTGAAAAGACGGAACCAAGCACTACTCGCTAAGTTCTTCCGATGGCTTCGGCTTTTTCTTCAACACATTTTTTCTATCTGATTCATATTGTCTTCTATTGATGACAATCTCTTTGGCAGCGTACAGTGCTTCTCGGAAAGAACCGGGATCAGCTTCATTTTTACCTACAATATCAAATGCTGTACCATGGTCCGGTGAAGTGCGAATTCCCGACAACCCAGCAGTGAAATTAATTCCCCGACCAAAAGATAATGCCTTAAAGGGTATCAATCCCTGATCGTGATACATGGCAAGAATTCCATCGACTTTTGAAAACTTGGATGAACCAAAAAATCCATCTGCAGGATAAGGACCCATGATCAGCATTCCTGATTTCTTGGCCTCAATAATGACCGGACGGATAATTTCTTGTTCTTCCGTTCCTATTGTTCCTTCATCCCCGGCGTGTGGGTTTAGTCCCAGTACTGCGATTACTGGCTTTTCAATTCCAAAATCTCGCTGCAACGATTTGTGAAATATATTAAGCTTGCTTTCTAAAGTTTCCCGGGTCATTGCTTGTGCTGCTTCCTTAAGTGGAAGATGATTGCTCACCAATGCCACCCTCATTATATCGCTCACCATCATCATGAGGCTTTTCCCTCCAAGCTGATCTGTTATATATTCGGTATGCCCTATGTGCTCAAATCCTGCCATCTTCATTGCTTGCTTATTGATAGGTGCAGTCACCATTGCATCAATATTTCCAGACTTTAAGTCAAATGTTGCCTTCTCTAAGGACAGAAGAGCAAATTTTCCACCATCTTCCGTTGCCTTACCTAATGTGATATTTACATTTTCGTCCCAGCAATTGATCACATTGACCCTGCCGGTAAATGCTTTTTCAGGTCCTGAAATGGATGAAAAATTGAAAGACGGATCTGTCACAATATTTTTATGGTAGGCAATAACCTTACTTGATCCATAAATAATCGGAGTAAAGTGGTTCAATACCTCCTTTTTATTTAAAGATTTGATTATGATTTCGGGGCCTATTCCATTCACGTCACCGAGGGTGATTCCTATTTTAATCTTTGTCATCTGTTCTTACTAACTCTTTTTCCAGCATCGAAGATAAGTTATTGTTTTCAATGTCTCCCAAGATCCTTTGTTACAACGGATTATTATATAAATGAACTTCAGTAGTACATTTATTTGTTTCTTTGCACAAAGCACAAAATTTGAGGGCAAAAAAATCCTTTGGACAACATTTCCTCATCAATCAGAATGCAGCTCAACAGATCGTTGATGCTCTTGATATGGATCTTGGAATTTCTAATGTTTTAGAGATTGGCCCCGGAAAGGGAGTCCTTACTCAATACTTATTGGAGAAAGACATCAACCTTAAAGTTGTAGAAGCAGACAGGGATATGGTGGCTCACCTGAATAACGAATTTCCTCAACTTTCTGAGGATATTATTTTTTTAGATTTTCTAAAACTCAAAATGAGTAAGGTGTTTGAAGAAAAGCCTTTTTTACTGATTGGAAATTATCCTTACAATATTTCTTCTCAAATTATTTTTAAGATGCTTAAATACAAAGAACTCGTCCCTCAGATGGTGGGTATGTTCCAGCGTGAAGTCGCAGAGCGGATTGTAGCTCCACACGGTTCAAAGACATATGGAGTCATCAGTGTACTGGTTCAGGCATTTTATACCGGTAAAGTTATTCTGAAAGTGAGTCCCGGATCATTTTCCCCACCACCCAAGGTTCAGTCTGCCGTCATCAAGCTGGAAAGAAAAGAAAATCAGGAACTTGGTTGTGATGAAAGGTTGTTCAGAAGGGTAGTAAAAGCAGGATTCAATCAGAGAAGGAAGATGTTGAGAAATTCATTAAAAACTTTGATTACTGATCCCGATATATTAGATAATAAGATTTTTAACCAGAGGCCAGAACAATTGTCTCTGGAACATTTTATTGAATTAACATTATTAATAGAAGAAAACACACATACTCATGAGTCTTGAATCAAAAATTATGGGCGATCTTAAAGCCGCTATGAAAGCCAAAGACCAGGCATCCATAAGAAGCATTCGCGCGATCAAAGCCGCAATTTTACTTGCCAAAACTGATGGTTCCGGAAAAGAAATAGATGAAGCCGGGGAAATAAAAATGGTTCAAAAACTGGTAAAGCAACGCCAGGACTCTCTCGAAATCTATGAAAAACAAGGCAGAGAAGATCTCGCCGTAACAGAAAGAGAGGAAATTGAAGTGCTTAAAAAATATCTCCCTGAACAGATGTCTGAATCTGATCTCAAAGCATTCATTGAAGCCCTCATCGGTGAAGTCGGTGCCTCTTCCATGAAAGATATGGGAAAGGTAATGGGACTTGCCAATCAAAGACTTGCTGGAAAAGCAGATGGTAAAACCATCTCTGTTATTGTCCGCCAGTTACTTACTTCTTAAGGTTAACCTTCATGATCTTCAGGTAGGTGGATGACACCGGTATCCATTAATTTCTGGTTCATCGGCTTTAATTGATTTTCAATAAAGTCAAAATAGGCCTTATTGAAGCCCTGATAGTCTGCTTGTAGGTCTGTCCATCTTTCCTGCTCACCTGCTGTAGGCTTTCCGTGCTGTGAAAGTACAACTCTATAGAGTCGGATGATGTGATTGGTCCATTTCCTTTCAAAGTTAATCTCATCCTGACTGGCCAGGATCTTATCCTGGTATATCATGTCTTGCAACTCCTTGGCTTTCATTGAAATAGAATCAATATTTGATTTCATCGAGTCTAATGATTTCCTTTCTTTCAGTAGATTGGTAACCTCGGTTACTTTGCGCAAATGCATGATTCTCTGTTGTGATTCTTCTATCATATCGGCTACTTCTCTCGCCATGTCATACTGAGATTTAAAATCACCCACAGGTGTCTTCCATGCAGGATCCAGGTCAACATCAATGGTTTTTGAAACTTCCTGATCATCCTTTTTAATGGTAATATTGTACGTTCCCGGTGGGACTTTTGGTCCTTGTCCCGGATACCTCATATCCATCATTACCAGGTCTTTGACCATCGCGGGAGGATCAAGTCTTAAATTCCAATTCATTTTATTCAAGCCTGATTTTACCTTTTGTCCTTTCTTGGTGACCAGTGTATCCCCTTTCATGTCGGTAACAATGACATCAACCTTGCTGGAATCCATTGACCATAACACCCATTCAGCTTGATATGATTTTCCTGCCGGACTAAATGGTCCGCTATAGCCTCCTAGGTTGCTGAGGTAAGTAGATGGTATATCAAATAATACCACCGATTCATCTTTATACATTGATTCTGAATATCTGAGAGGAGATATATCATCCAATATCCAAAAACCCCTGCCCTGGGTACTCAATACCAGCATATCATCTTTTACTTCCATATCTGTAATCGGTGTA
>JABDLO010000448.1 GCA_013002995.1 Saprospiraceae bacterium
CTCGCATTCCTGGATTGTCGATGATGATACCGCCACTTTCAAGGACCGTCATTTCTCTGTGAGTGGTAACATGTCTCCCTCTCTGGGTGCTTTCACTGATGTGACTTGTTTTCATCTGTTCCTCACCTATCAGGTTATTTAACAAGCTGGATTTTCCCACTCCTGAAGAGCCAAGAAGACAATAAGTCTGTCCAGTGACTATGTGTTTTTTGATTTTCTCCAACCCTTCTCCGGTTTCATTGCTCAGAGCAATGAGTGGAATATTCTTGTCTCGTTCTGAAACCTGCTGAAGTAGTTCTTCTAACTCAGATTTCTCAATGAGGTCGATCTTATTTAAGATGATGATGGGGTTAACTTTTGCCGTATGGCAAATGGTGATATATCGTTCCAATCTATTAATATTGAAGTCCCTATCAACAGCTTGCACGATAAAAGCATAATCAATATTGGTTGCAATAATCTGCAGTTCTGCATGTTTTCCAACTGCCTGCCTGGCAATCATGGTCTTTCTCGGAAGGACATGATGAATCAAAACCTTGTCATCATCATAAGCCGAAATTGCTACCCAATCTCCTACTGCAGGAAAGTCCTCTCGTTTCTGAGCGGTGTATCGTAAATTTCCAATGATCTCTGCATCAAATGTGCCTTCTGGAGTCCGTACTCCATATCGTTCCTTGTGCTCAGAAATCACCCTGCCTACATCAAAAGCTTCTAAACCTTGCTCCTTTCGATAAGAAGCTAATTCATTGTTGTATCCTAAATCTTCAAGTGTCATGATCAATTATTTTAGGAGTATGGATTATTGCAGAAGGCTGTCGATTACGTGGAAAGATTCTTCACCATCTCCTACAAATCGATACAGAATCTTACCCTCCGGATCTATGATGAATTTAGTTGGGAAACCAGCGACATTAAAGTTCAGGACAAAATCATCTTCATCCTTGCCATTCATCAAGTGTGTCCATGTATACCCCTTGGGTGTTATAAATTTATCTATTCTTTCTTTTGAATCACCCTGGTTTACACCAAGGACTGTTAGTTTATCCGCATATTTTTCCTGATAAGCTTTTACCTTGGGCATTTCAGCAACACATGGACCACACCAGGTTCCCCAGAAGTCCATCATAATGTACTTTCCTTTTAAAGCATCAAATTCGAAGGTGTCACCTGTAAATGTAGCATCAGTTATAAAATTAGAAACAGACATCCCTTCCCTGGTTGCTTCTATTCCTTGAATTCTCTTTTCTACTTCCTTGTAATATCTGTAATCATTGACTTGCTCATCCAGGGCGTTAAATATTTTTATGGCCTCATCATCAGATATCTGACTCCGGAGCATCATGTCTGACAAATACCAAACAGCTGCCTCAGAAGATAAATTTGATTTTATAAAGGCTTTTTTGAAATCTAATACCTGATTGTCTAAAAGGTCAATGGAATCCTTGATGACCTTTAGTCTATCATCATTTTCATCCAATAATTCTGTTTCCAGTAAGTAGTTGACTGATTGATTCATCAGTGGAAATATCTTTCCATTAATTTTAGCCAGGTCATCATTGGCAATTGTTCCTGATGGGTATGCATTTATAAAATCAGTAACCTCACCGGTAAAAACTATTTCATCACCTGGATTGGCTAAAAAAGCAAATTGTGAAGATTTTACAGGGTAGTACCCTCGGTCAGTTCTCTTGATCGTTGATTCAACATTGGGCCAGAAAAACATGAATGAAGACTCTTCTATATTTGTCTGGTATGTAAAGCTTCCATTTTCTACTAGGATGGTATCAGATTTTCTATTGCCCTCATCATCACTATAACTTCGGGTCATAAATTCAGTATCTAATCCATTTATTGCGTGTCCGGTTACTATAATTGAATTGGAATTTTCTTGTTCAGATTGACCACATGATGTTGCAATCAATACCAGTGATATGAATAGTAGTCTTGATTTTAAATGCCTTGTCATCGCTGAATTTATAATTTATTGATTGATTTTTTGACTTTCAAAATTAATGATTTCCAACATAGTTTTACTGGAATCAATATTGGTGTAATCCAATTTCACAAAACCTATATCCATATTAAAATATGCCGTTAAATAGGTCTTTCCGATGGAACTCGTTGCAGTCGATTTGATTTCGAAACAATCTAACTCACCGATTTCTGTATCTATGGTTTTCTTATCAGTAATTTCATATTCATACTGATTTTCTATTCCTCCTTCCCAGGTCTTCCACCTTTCATCTCCCCAGTAACTTCCGATTCCAAGAGACCAATTCCATTTATTTCCTACTTCATAGGGAGCCTGAATAAAAGGAAAAGGGTTGAGCTCCAGAATCTGGAAAAAACGATCTCGGGGAGGATGGGCCCAAACATTTTTTTCATTTTCAATAATTCCGGTGGCAGAACTGAATGTTGATTTACCACTGACTAGAGGGTAATTAAATGAGATTACAGTCTGATTGTAATCAGGAACGCTATTGATCATTGGTTCCAGTCCATACTTCACTTTCTGAATCACTTTATCAACGACTTTCTCATTGAGGCTGTCCAACGGCACAAAAAACCATGCCTTGGCCATTTCATCAAATGGGAGATCACCAGCTCCATCTACTTCCTGGAATTTGAATTTCTTACCATTCTTATCCTGATAATAGTAGTCATAGGTGATGATATTCCCTTCCCGGTAGGTTGTATTATTATCGGTGTATCTATTTTCCGAGGTATTGGTAGAATCAAATACTTCCACATATATATCACCATCTAATACAATGGTATAGTCTTTTTTTTCGTCAACAGGGTCAGCCGATTTACAACTCAAAATTGTTGCAATTAAAATTACCCCAAGTAATCTCAGCTTCATTTACCACGATTTAATTACTAAAGATAAATTAAATGGTAAGCTCTATTTCCGCTTGGCTTTAAAACTTCCTTGCGGCTGCATCACCAATATTTCACCTATTGAGCCATCCTCCGATTCAATAAATTCAACTTTGAAGCCTTCCAGCGATTTAAAGGAAAATTTGTGAGTAGCGGTGGCAATCAACTCGTATTCAGGTTGTCCCTGAACAAAGAGATACAGTGTCTTATCATTCTTCGTATAAACCTTTATTTCTATGGCTCCAAGAGCGAATTCTCCGACATAGCGTTCAAGTGTTCCTTTCTCAACGTCTATTGAACTTGGAGTACGTTTGAAAACAATATGCCCGTCAATGGCGGGTTCTGCTTTTAATTGGGTACCTGATATGTCACCAATTTCATTGGTGAGAAAATTAAATCTCAAAGGCAAACCTGCAGTGGTATCCACTCCGGTTTCAGTTATTTCAAATGGCTCGAAGACGTCGTAATGATAATGCTTTAAATACAGCGTCATCAATTTAAACCTGGCATGAAGTGAATCATTGACCATCTC
>JABDLO010000492.1 GCA_013002995.1 Saprospiraceae bacterium
TTATATTTTTCTTGTTGATCATTCTTCTAATCATTTTCATTCCAATCCAAATAGTCCTGAGCAGCGACCAAAGAATGATTGGCATATTTTACGGAAAGTGGATTTCCGCAGGGATTTATTTGATCAGAGATGAACTTAAATTCATATACCACTTACCCTTCTGGAAAAGAGAAATAGACCTCATCGAATATTTAGCAACCAAGAAATCAACGCCTGAATTAAAGCAGAAAACAAAAGGGAAAAATAAAAAAGCTTCTTCTTTCTCAAAAGGCACTATGAATAGAATAAGGAAGAGATGGAAAGCAATACTCAATACTTTCCAGGTTAAAGAAATGGAAGTAAATATTGATACCGACGATTATATAATCAATGCCTATTTATTTCCGGTAGCACAATACTTGGGATACAGAATTCAAAAGCCATTGTCCATTAATTTTATAGGTATCAATAAGGTTGAGTTGAGAATAAAAAACAGAATCGTCAATCTTTTATATGCAATGCTCAGATAAATATTGTTCAACATAAAAACTGCAATTATGGAAATGAAATTCAAAGAAATGCTCTCCCAGGTGACCAGTTTTTTGGAACATGAAGCCAACACTGAAACTGTGGTCGGAAAGCCATTTAAATTAGGGCAGTTCGATTGTATTCCTGTGGTAAGAATAGGCATGGGATTCGGCAGTGGAGGTGGTGGTGGAGATGCTCCAAAGTCAGGACACGGTGAAGGAGGCGGTGCAGGAGCCGGAATGGGTATTGAGCCTATTGGCTTTCTTGTAGCCAAAGAAGAAAAAATTACTTTTATCTCTACTCAGACGACCAAAGGCTTATCAGCAGCTTTTGAAAAAGTGCCCAATCTGATTGAAAAGTACATGGACACTAAAAAAGAAAAAGCTGAACCAGTAGAAGCTTAAAGTAATTTAATGTTATGTCTAAAGGTGTATTCTCAAGAATACACCTTTTTTTTATTTTTTATAAATCATTGATTTTCAGGATATTTTAATTACCTTATAGAATTATTAACCCTAAAAAAACTCTAACAATGAACAGGTTTAGACTATCTATTCTGTGTGTATTAGTCTTCTTTTCTTTTTCAATTATTGCACAACAAGCTGCTAACCCTATTGTAGTCATTGATTATATGAGGGTCACCAATGATCATAATGGGAAGTATCTGGATGTAGAGCAAAATGTGTGGAAACCCATGCACCAGGCAAAAGTAGATCAAGGGGAGTTACTTGGATGGTATCTATTCGATGTGAGCTTTACAGGTACAGACTCAGAATACCATTATGCTACCATACGTATTTATGAGGATATGTCAAAACTGGAAGCACCATTTGGAGACATGGAAACAGTTTTTAAAGAGGTTCACCCTGAAGTTGATATGGAAGAAACTATGGAAATGACCACCGGTTCCAGAGATCTCATCTATTCTCATGTTTTATCAGGATGGGAACAATTTATGGATCCTTCAGCAACAGCCCCTCCCAAGGTAGTTCAGATGGTGTTTTTTGATACTCCAGAAGGAGAAGGAGGAGCATACAGAGATGTTGAAAGAGAAGTCTGGCATCCGATGCACAAAAAAGAAATTGAACTTGGAAAAAGAGTGGGTTGGACTGGATTAATCCTTCAGTCTCCATTTGGTGAAGTGACTCCTTATGATCATATCGCAGTGGATATGTTTAAAGATTGGGCACAATTCTCCGCACCCCGTACCGAAGGATTATTTAAAATGGTTCACCCCAATGCCAATTGGGCTGATGTAACGGCTAAAACAAGAAAAGTTCAGGATGTTCATAAAATAGAAGTGTGGAGGATGATTGATTATGTTACTGCAAATCCGGCCATGGCAAACACTGGCAACGAAGATTAATATATTTCTATTTATCTTAAAAAATTACTGTTTGTAAAAGGGGATGATGAATTTCATCCCCTTTATTTATCTCCCAGATATCTCATTTCCCTACTGATTTATTCCCTTTGATTTCATAGATTTAGGCATGAAATCTTTATTAACCTTGATCTTTTTATTCGTGACGACTTCTGCCTTCACTCAGGACATTGTTCAAGAATATATTCATAGATGGAAAACATTCTATCCGAGTCAAGCTCTCCGCATGGGTATGCATGATGCGGTATTTGATTTTGAACAAGGAGGGGATGTACAAGAGTGGATCAATTATAATCGATTGATATTCCAGTCATTAGATGAAAATGGCAATCCTGATATTAACGCTGAGGCGATTAATCTCCGTTTGTTAAAATCACAAGTACTGCAGGAATTATATAAATGGACAGAAGAGAGGCCACATGAACATTCACTTTCATATTACACCAATTTACTTTCTAATTTCTCCAACAGACCTTCCAGGGCAAGTTTCCTTACAGAAGATGATTTACGAAACCTGAGATGTAAATCCTATGATGCCTTAATTAATATATGTCTCAGTATAAAAAGCCATCTGAAGAATATTCATGATGAAAATACAGAGCGAAGTATTAATACGATTAACAACATTAAGGTTGATCTAAATTCTCAACTTAAGAAGGATCTCTCCAATCAGCCATGTGAAGGATCTAATGCGAAAGTAGAACTGGCCATGGATCAGCTAGACTCCATTCTGGATCATATTAAAAAAATTCCACATCAACCTCAAAGTCTCATTCTTGGGAAAGAATATTATGGGAAGCAATTAGCAATGTATACAGATAGTAATCTCGCTCCTGCTGAACTTGAAAAATTGGCTATGGAAGAGATTGTGGAGACCAAAAAACTGATGGCTGAGGTTTCACAATCCTACCTCAGCGAAACGTATCCTTACAAAACCTTGCCAACTAATGAAGATGATATCATCACACTTGCCCTCGACGATATGGAAAAGGATGTGGTCACCAGTGCTCATGAATACCTAAAGTTCTGGGAAGGATTAACCCAAGCTGCAACGAGATTTGTTGATGAGAAAGAAATAGCTACCCTTCCGGACTATCCGACACTTCAGATTAAAACTGCTCCAGAGAGTGCAGGAGCAGCAGCAAGGATAGGATGGGTGTCCAGTGCCCCACCCTTCGATCCCAATCCTGTTACAACACTTTACTTGCCATCTATCCCAGACACCCTGTCTGAACAGGAACAAATAGACTTCTGGTCATCATTTAATAAACCCTTCAACCGGATGATCGTCATTCATGAATTGATTCCAGGGCATTATATGCAGTTGAAGGTCAGTAGGGAGACTCCGCATAAAATAAGATTAATGTTTCCATATGGCCCATATATTGAAGGCTGGGCAACATTCACAGAAAAAATCGTCCTGGAAGCAGGATGGGAAAAAGAGAGACCATTGACCTATTTAGCCCATTTGCGGAAGCGGCTGGAAAATGCCAATCGGGCATATACTTCGGTTATGGTGCATTGTAATGGATGGGATCAGGAACAGGTTATGAAATTTTCAACTGAAACATCTTTGCTTGCGCCGCAATTTGCCAAGAGCCTATGGGGCAGATTGATGCGATCACCCATGCAAATCACTTCTTACTTCTACGGGGGTGCTCTTTTTAAAGAACTGTATGCTCATGAAACAGCAAGGCTGGGCAATGACTTTGACTTAAAGCATTTCATGGATACGATCATGAAGGCAGGACCGATTCCTGTAGATGAGTTTTATCACATATTTAATCAGACTCATGATTGAAAGAATCAATCTAACGCCAGGCTATAACATTTCAAGGATCATTAAAGGAGGATGGCACCTGGCAGGAGGTCATGGTCAGATCGATGAAACGGAAGCCATCAATGACATGGTTCAATTTGTTGAAGCGGGTATTACAACATTTGATTGTGCAGATATTTATACAGGCGTGGAAGAAAAGATTGGTAAGTTTCTCAAATCACATAAAGACGCTTTTACTTCAGGCAGTCTTCCTTCGATCCAAATCCATACGAAGTACGTGCCTGACTATGGAGCTCTGGCAACTTTAACCAAAGAAGATACTGAAAGTATAATCGATCGTTCTTTAAAGCGTCTTGGTGTTGAGCAACTGGATCTGGTACAATTTGCCTGGTGGGATTACCAATATCCACGATATGTAGATACTGCATTGCACCTGCAGAACATTCAGAAAAAAGGAAAGATCAGACACCTGGGAGCCACCAACTTCGATGGCCAGAGATTAAAAGAAATGATGGATGTCGGAGTTAAATTTCTTTCCCATCAAGTTCAATACTCAGTATTGGATCACCGTGTAGAAGGGGATTTAATTCAACTTCAACTAGACAATGAGATATCCACCCTGTGTTACGGTGTCATTGCAGGAGGATTCCTGAGTGACCGGTATTTAGGCAAGCCCTCACCTACCCCTCCTATGGAAAATAGATCATTGACCAAATATCGTTTGATCATAGATGAATACGGAGGCTGGGATCAATTCCAGTTTGCTTTGAATATTTTGTCTGAAATAGCTCAAAAGCACAATGTGGGAATAGCTGAAATTGCCTCCAGGTATATTCTAGAAAAGCAGAATGTAGCAGGCATAATAGTAGGAGCCCGCAATACCAGGCACATAGATAAACTATTAAAAGTTTCTTCCATTAAGCTGGACCATGATGATCGCAAAGAATTGCAAAAGTTGAAGCAAGATTCAAAAGGTCCTTCGGGTCCATTTTATGCACTCGAGCGGATTAAGGACGGTCCACATGGTCGCATTATGAAGTACAATCTCAATGAATCATAATGATCAAAGAAAAATCAAGTGATCTGAAAGTCTCATTCTACGGAGGAAAATGGATGGCATTGGTGCCATTCTTTGTTTTTATCGTGGGTGTAATTGTTATTGCATTATCCGGTGCTCCTGATGAGAAAGGGTTCTGGCCTATACTGGTGTTTGCTCTGGGTGTAGGATTATTGCTCTCAAAAAATAAAAAAGCATATAGTGAGTCGGTGTTGAAAGGGATGTCAAATCCCATGGTAATGAT
>JABDLO010000509.1 GCA_013002995.1 Saprospiraceae bacterium
TTGGCCTACTCCAGGTTCCAGGACCTTACTCGTGCAAGACAGGATCTCATCCAGCTGAAAGAAGAAAAGAAAAGGGCTGAAGAAGCTTTATCTGAACTGAAAGACGCCCAGAAGCAGTTGATACATGCGGAAAAAATGGCTTCCCTCGGAGAACTCACAGCTGGTATTGCTCATGAGATTCAGAATCCGCTCAACTTTGTCAACAATTTCTCAGAAGTGAGTCACGAAATGATTGAAGAAGTCAAAGAAGAATTGAAAGATGGTGATCCTGAAGAGGTGGAAGCCATTCTTAACGACCTCACCACCAACCTGGAAAAAATTGCCCATCACGGTCAGCGAGCCAGTGGTATCGTACGTAGTATGCTGGACCATTCCAGGGCATCGGGAGGAGAGAAAGTAGAAACCGACATCAATGCTTTATGTGATGAATACTTGAGATTGGCCTACCATGGAATGCGTGCAAAGGACCGGAACTTCAATGCGGAGCTGGAAACCTCATTTGACGAAAGTCTGCCTAAGGTTAAAGTTATACCTCAAGATATTGGGAGGGTGTTGCTAAATCTTATCAATAACGCTTTTCAAGCAGTTTCGGAAGCCAGAGACCTGACAGGTTTTCCCGATAATAAACATAAGACAAGCTCGGAAGACCCTAACTCACTCAATCAATCATTGACCTCAAACCTGGCAGGTCAAAACCCCAAGGTAAAAGTGACCACCAAAAACATCGAGGACCAAATCCAAATCACCGTCTCCGACAACGGCCCCGGCATCCCCGACGACATCAAAGACAAGATCTTCCAACCTTTCTTCACTACCAAGCCTACAGGGGAAGGGACCGGACTTGGATTATCTTTGAGTTATGATATAGTGAAGGCGCATGGAGGAGAGTTAATAGCAGAAAGTGAACATGAAAAAGGGACAACTTTTATCATTCTATTACCCTTAAAAAACCATTCTGAATGAAACATATATGGATTCTTTTTCTGGTTTTTATGATAAATGGTGTATCCGCACAGCCTGCATATCTAGAAAACAATAATTATTTAATTCAGCCATTTGAATTACCAGATGGGCCCAGTGGCAATAGTATCAATTCAATTGTACAAGGTCCCAATGGGTTTCTGTGGTTTGGAGGACATGCAGGCTTGTATCGATATGATGGCTATCAATTTAAAAGTTATCAATCTGATTCCAAAGACTCGACCTCCTTCGACTTCGCTTATATTGAATACCTATATTGGAGTTCTGATGAATACCTATGGATAGGAACTTATGGTGGAGGTCTATTCCGATTCGATCCCTCTGACGATACTTTCTTAAGATTTCAAAACAATCCGGAAGATCCTCATTCACTTTCCAATAATCGCATCACTACAATCATAGAAGAAAGTAAAAATGTCTTATGGGTCGGTACCGTTGATGGATTAAATCATCTAGATCGAAGCACTGGGAAATTCACCCGATTTCAAAACGACCCTGACGATTCATCCAGCCTGAGCTACAACGATGTACGAACTTTATATATTGACCGGAGTGGTACCCTCTGGGTAGGAACCGGGTTTATGTTCCAATCTGATAAATCTCAAGGTGGGTTGAATAGGTTCAATCCAGATGATCAATCATTCACTAGATATTCGCTGCCAAAAGGGAATGACAAAAATCCCAAAGCAAACATCATTAAAGCCATTTATGAAGACAGCCGGGAAAATTTCTGGGTAGGAGGTTCCGGTGGATTATACAATATGAACAGAGATGCTGGATCCTTTGAAAAGATGATCGATGATCCAACTGTGGAAGGTGATTTTTATATTCCCGGAATCCGCGAAAATGAACATACTTCTGTTTTTTCACTGTTGGAAGATGAAGAAAAAAATTTGTGGGTTTTTACACTCCATGATAACCCTGACAGACCATTGAGTACAATCGTTATTGCTGATTTAGCCAGCCAGAAAATGGAAGTGCTCGCAGAGCGAAGCCCCATCGTTCCATGGCAGGCCATTCAATCTACGGATGGGAGCATATGGCTTGCGGGGGCAGGTGTAGGAGGTCAGGTACATCAAATCACCCCGGGAAATTCTCAGATACAATACTTACCCTTTCCTAGTGATAGGAATCTATTCTTTCAAGGACTCGTAGCCAACGATGAGAATATTATTTGGGGAAAAACAACAGATGAAAATGGTATCATTCAAATTGTTGGAATAGAAAATGATTTTAAAAGTATTGGCATCCGTTCTCTAACTGAAATAAAAACTACATTAAGTAAAAGAAGCTATTTTTCGAATCCTGGTTCTGAATTGGTTGTGGATAGTAAAGGGACGATTTGGGGTTGTACCGGGCATCTGTATGGAGGTGTATTTAGTATATCTCCGGAAACTGCCGAAGCTGACCAATATCTCCATGATCCCAATAATACCAATTCTCCCCCGTCTAATTTTATTTGGACCATCATGAAGGACAAGTCTGGAAAGATCTGGATGGGTAGTGAAAATGGGATATCCAGGTTAGATTCTGAATCAGGTATGTATACACATTTTGTTCATGATCCTGATGATCCAGCTTCTTTGAGTGCCGGTTCATATTTTATCCTATATGAAGATAAGGATGGATATATTTGGTGTGGAGGAGATCGGTACAATAATCCTCCTTTTTTAAACCGATTGGATCCCAAAACCGGAGAAGTAAAAAAGATATTGTTTCCACCCGAATTTTTGGCCCATCGTCCATACTCAATCGCTCAAAATCCAAATGGAGACATCATTTATTTACTGCGTGGTAAGGGTTTATATATACTATTTAATGAAAGCCTGAAAGCTGAATCCTGGGAAAAAGATTATCAAGGCGAAGTTATATTAGGAGAAGCATTAAGGTCAGCTAACAATATGGTCGCCGATGACCAGGGAATTTTATGGTTAACCACGGATCAAGGACGCATCTTAAGGTATGACAGTGAAACACAATCTACTATAGAATTTAATGATCGCACCGGCCTCGAATTCGAGGATCAAAAAGTTTACCGATTGAATGATGGCAGTATTTATTTTGTACATGAGGAGGGGTTGGTGAAGGTAAATCCAACGGAGAAAATCGTAGAAAGTAAATCCAATTCCGCCCAAGTACGATTTACAGAATTGTACGTTAACGGGCAGCTGGTTTCAGGATTAGAAGAAAATATAACAAACAAGCCCATATGGCGGGAGGATCAGATTAATCTGTCTCATGATCAAAGTAATTTCAGTCTCCGCTTCAGTGCTTTTGATCTTAAAGATCCAAATAATTGCCAGTATGAAGTTAGATTGCTGCCTCTTGAAACTACCTGGCGACGCATAGAAGGTAATCCCTTTGTCAATTACTTTCAATTACCCTCAGGCCATTATACGCTGGAAGTAAAAGGTTCAGACAGCAACGGGGTATGGGCCAACGAAACAAAGAAACTTGAGATAGTGATTACCCCACCCTGGTGGAGATCCTGGTGGGCCTATATAACATATTTATTGTTGGTAGCCATGGCAGCAAGATGGATCCATAAATATCAGAAAGAGAAGACCATCCGGACAGAACGGGAAAAAACAAGAGAAAAAGAATTGGCACACGCCCGGGAAATAGAAAAGGCCTACACGGATCTGAAAGCTACTCAAGCACAACTCATACATGCTGAAAAAATGGCCTCCCTGGGTGAACTCACAGCCGGTATCGCTCATGAGATTCAGAACCCTCTAAACTTTGTCAATAACTTCTCTGAGGTGAGTCACGAAATGATTCAAGAAGTCAAAGAAGAACTGAAAGATGGTGATCCGGAAGAAGCAGATGCAATTCTTAATGATCTTTCCACCAACCTTGAAAAGATTTCTCATCACGGGAATCGAGCCAGTGGTATTGTGCGAAGCATGCTGGACCATTCCAGGACCTCATCAGGGGAAAAAGTAGAGACTGATATCAATGCCTTGTGCGATGAATATTTAAGACTGGCTTATCACGGAATGCGGGCGAAGGATAGAAATTTCAATGCGGATTTTAAGTTAGACCTGGATCCTGACTTACCCAAGGTAAAAGTTATTCCCCAGGATATAGGGCGTGTCCTTCTCAATCTAATTAACAATGCTTTTCAAGCTGTATCAGAGATGACATCGCTTGAAGTGATGTCATCTCTAAAGCCCAGGGTTGAGGTCAAAACAAAAAAACTTGGCGATAAGATTGAGATCTCAGTCTCCGACAATGGGCCCGGCATCCCTGACGATATCAAAGACAAGATCTTCCAGCCATTCTTTACAACTAAACCTACGGGTCAGGGAACAGGTCTAGGGTTGTCTTTAAGTTATGATATAGTGAAGGCACATGGGGGGAAGTTCCAAGTGGAGAGTAAAGAGGGGGGCGGGACAGCGTTTTTAATATCATTACCAGTAAATGCAGAATAATAAAAAAAATAACAATAATGTCCTTTTATTAAATGCCATCGTATTCGCGTTAGAATTTGAAATTGTAGTTTTAACCAAAAGACTTGCAAAAACAATATCTAATTACTTCATTATATTACTAGATGAAAGAGAACCAATATGTATAGAATTACGGCTTTTTCTTGCTTTTGGTTGCTATTCTGTTCCTCCATTTGGGCACAAATATCACCCGATGTGTTTGAAAATATTCCTCTTGTTGTAAATCGTGAAGAATTTTTTGATATTTTTTCTATCGCACAAGATTCTAGTGGATATTTATGGGTTGGAACAAGAGAAGGATTAGTAAAATATGATGGATATGATACAAAAGTTTATAAACACTTATCGGAAGATTCAACTTCTCTAGGAGATAATGTGGTCCGAGTATTGTATGTTGACTCTAAAGGCGTTCTTTGGGCAGGAACGAATGCAATATTAAATCGGTTCAATCCAAGTTGCGATTGTTTTATTAAATATAATTTTAATAATAATGATGAATTTGACCACACTATTACCGCACTAACTGAAGACAGGGAAACCAACCTGTGGCTTGGCTTACGGCAAAGAAGATTGGTTCGTTACGACCGTCAAAAAGATTTGTTTCTCAATGATCCTATTTCAAAAGAGATAAATCATGACATCACTGCATTGTTGGCTGATAAGAATAACAATCTTTGGATAGGGACTCGTGGATCAATTGGGGAGATAAGCTCTGGAGGCTTATTGCGTTTTAATACAAAGAATGGAACTGTTGATAGATTTAATCATGATCCCACTAATTCCAAAAGTTTGTCCAACAATTGGGTCACCAGTCTTATGGAAGATAACTCAGGTCAATTATGGGTAGGTACTGCTAAGAATGGGTTGAATAAATTTATTAATGGTCCTGATGATTTTATTCGGATTCTACCGGATTCATTATCACCTGATAAATTTCAACCACCGCATCCTAAAGAAAACATTGAGGATTTGAATTATCTTGTCAATGTTCTTCACCAAGATAATAAAGGAGATTTTTGGATTGGTACAACTGATGTGGGTTTACAACATTTTGATAGCAATAGAAAAATATCAAGCTTTCATGCTACTTCAAATTTAAACAAAAATTTTCCAACGGCTTTTTACGAAGATCGTCAAGGTCAGTTATGGCTAGGAGATGCGATTAACGGTCTGTTTAGAAAAGATGCTTATGCTCGCAAATTTACCTTGTACCCAAATCTTCAGGCACTACAAAGAAGTATAGAATCTAAAGTAGAGCCAGGCATATTTTGGATAAGTACACTTAGAGATGGCCTACACAAATTAGATATAAAGTCAGGAAAATATAAGACTTTTCAAAACAATGTGAATAATGACAATAGCATTGGTCATGATTTAGTTAGGGCAGTGCATGAAGATATCGACGGCAATTTATGGATAGGCTTGGGAACAGGAAGTGTTGGTGGAGGAGAAAGTGGTAAAGGAGGGTTGGATCGATTCAATAGAGAGACAGAAACTTTCAAACATTATAAAATTCCATACCGTGGAGACCCTAATTTTAGCCATTCCATTTATTCTATATATCCAGATGAAAATGGATTCTTATGGCTAGCAACAGGTAAAGAAACTCTCCTGAGATTTGATAGTCACAAAGAAGTATTTAAAGAATATTCATTTCCCAACACTACAGAAGATAGTCAAATTTGGACGAGTATTTGGAATTCTGGAAACGTATTCGGTGCATCGGACTTTGGCAACAAAATGCTTTATCGTTATGATATTGCAAAGGATACGTTTGTGAATTATTTAGCCGGTTACAATGCCCTTAATATTCTGGATGGAGAAGATGGATGGTACTGGTTAAATACATGGGATCAAGGTTTACTGCATTATAATCCTGGTTTGGATAGTGCACGCCTGTATACTACAGATGATGGGCTACCTAGTAACCTTGCTGTTTCTTTTATCAAAGACGAAAAAGACCACCTGTGGATAACAACACGAAAGGGTATGGTACAATTCGATCTTAAAACAGAAGTTTTTAGCTCAAATGGCTTACCCATTGATTGGTTTCATCTAGCAAATATTAAAGCCCGTGATGGTCAATTATTTTTTGGCGGAGAGAAAGGTATGTATGCCTTCTATCCTGATCAGGTAAATGGCAATTCATTTCCTCCCCAAGTTTTACTTAGTGGATTATTAATTTCTGGTGAACCTTTTGATTTAGGTAAAAGAAGTTCTAAAACATTAGAACTCACCCATCAGGAGAATAACCTTGAATTTTCATTCAAAGCAATTCACCATAGTAACCCATCAAAAAATAAGTATCAATATAAGTTAACACCATTTGATAAAGATTGGTCTGAAGAAAGCACGCAGCGAATTGCCAGATATACTAATCTCAAGCCAGGTGGATATACCCTGAACATAAGAGCAGCAAACAGCGATGGCTACTGGAGTGAAGATATTAAGGCTTTTTCTTTTGTTGTTAATCCACCTTGGTGGTCTACCTGGTGGGCACGAGTTATAGGAATCATAATGTTTCTATTCGCATTTATTTCAATTATAAAATTTCAAAGAGAACAAGCTATAAAATTGGAGAAAGAAAAGAGGCGGCAAAATGAACTGGCACGAGCCAAAGAAATTGAAAAAGCGTATACTGAATTAAAAGCAACCCAGGCCCAACTCATCCAATCTGAAAAGATGGCCTCTTTGGGAGAGCTCACTGCCGGTATAGCTCATGAGATCCAGAATCCCTTAAACTTTGTCAATAACTTCTCTGAAGTAAGCGAAGAAATGATTGATGAAGTGAATGAAGAGATTGAAGGAGGTGATTTAGATGAAGCCAAGGAAATACTTCAGGACCTGAAAGGCAACCTTGAGAAGATCAATCATCACGGACAACGGGCGAGTGGAATTGTCAAAAGCATGCTGGACCATTCTCGGGCTTCAGGAGGTGAAAAGGTTGAAACCGATATAAATGCTTTGTGTGATGAGTACCTGCGACTGGCTTATCATGGTATGCGGGCCAAATACCGGAATTTCAATGCAGAGTTGGAAACCTCATTTAACGAAAGTCTACCTAAGATCAATGTGATACCTCAAGATATAGGGAGGGTGCTGCTAAATCTTATCAATAACGCTTTTCAAGCAATCAATGATTCGAATAAATCCCTTCAAGGGCTTGAAGCCCTTAAAGGGATAGTCAAGGTGTCAACCAAGAATCTTGGCGACAATGTACAAATCACCGTCTCCGACAACGGGCCAGGTATCCCGGATGATATTAAAGACAAGATCTTTCAACCTTTCTTTACAACTAAACCTACGGGTGAGGGAACGGGATTAGGATTATCATTGAGCTATGATATCATAAAAGCGCATGTAGGAGAGATGTGGGTGGAAAGTGAAAAAGGGGAAGGAAGCACATTTATTGTTAGACTGCCTATTGATTAAATTTCATCACACGACACATGAGGATCAGGTTTAAGGAAACATTGCTCGAAGTGTTGTCATCTCTAAGTCCGAAGGTTGAAGCAAGAATTAAAAACCTTGGTGACAAGATAGAAATCACCGTCGCAGACAATGGCCCCGGAATCCCGTCCGATATCAGGGATAAGATTTTCCAACCGTTCTTCACTACCAAACCCACTGGTAAAGGGACAGGTTTGGGATTGTCATTAAGTTATGATATTATTACAAAAGGATGTGGAGGAAAATTGGATGTTAAAACTACTCTAAATGAAGGCACTGAATTCATAATTGAATTGCCAATATAAATCACAATTAAACTAATCGATAATGCATAGAAAAGGTGAATTATTTCAAAAGGCCTTAATATTCATCGGTGCGTGCATATTTGCATTATCGAGCTTATCCGCACAAACAGAGATAATTGCCTTTGAGAAATACGGAGTTGCTGAAGGTCTTCCGGAAGAGTATGTAACCTCGATGGTACAGGATGATCAGGGATATATTTGGGCTACCACTCAAGTGGGTTTGGTAAGGTATAATGGTTACAACTTTAAAGTAATAAGGGGTGCTGAAAACGCACTGGACTCCACCAAATTAAGGCTTAGAAATTTAGTTGGAGGGATGATTAAGGGTAAGGATGGTAAGTTATGGTTAGGGGCAATATTAGATAAGGGTGGAATAGCCAGTTATGACCCAGAATCTGAAGAGTTCAGAAATTATACTCCTCTTCAAGTAGACTCTTTAAGCATACAATTTAGGTGTTATTTACTCTTTGAAGACTCAAGAAAATGCATTTGGTTTATTAATGCCGGCCGAGATTCTACCGTAGTTAGCAGGCTTAATGCTGAGACTGGGCACTTTTCTAACTATCCTTTTACCGGAGTTGGAATAAAAGCAAACGATGTCTTATTAAATCTTAAAATGCTGGAAGCGAGTGCAGACTCATCTGTGTGGCTGCTTGATAGAGATTTTAATCTCAGAGTACTCAATAGAGAAAAGGATGAATTTGAACTGGTTGTTTCGGCCGACGCTGAAATTCCTGGTTCCGGTATATCAGATAGAATATTAGCTATCTCCAAGGGAATCGATGGTAATTTTCTCCTGGTTGGGTCGCGTGGTTTTCACATTTGGGATCCTGTAAAAAGAACTTGTAAGCAGAGTTACACTAATATCCCAAATAAGGATAATACACTTCCCTCAGCTCCTTTCCTAGGTGCAATACAGGATGTCGAAGGAAATTATTGGGCTCAGCATGCCTATGGAATATTTATACTTATTAATCCAGAGGATAATTCTACTATTGAGATAAAGTATGGAGAAGGTGCATTTCCTGTAAAGGACGGCTTAAAAAACCAGATAGTTTTAAATCCTATTGCTCAAAACAAACACGGGTTCTGGTCGATCATCCAGGAGGTGAGTGGAAATGAATGGGCATATTCTTATTATGATTTTTCGACAAAGTCCTTCTCTTATTACAATAATCAATTTAATGAGGAAGAAAACCCTTTGCCAACAAATCAAATCATCACTAATTTCTTACAGGATAAAACCAATCTATTGTGGATTTATACCCGCCCCAATTTTTATAAACAAGCACCAAAAAAGAGACAGGTAGAATTGATTCGACACAACCCAAAGGATGAGAATAGTATTCATTCGGATTCAATCTACGAGATGGTTGAAGACCAAAAGAACAGGTTATGGTTAGGGACACCCTCCGGGCTTTCTTTAAGGTTGCCAAATGATCAATTCCGCCAACTTTATTTTAGAAATAAAGCCGGAGTAAAATCCAGGTTGGGCTATGTAAGCAAAATTTATGAGGACAGGAAAGGTCAGATTTGGGTTGGAAGCAATGATCATGGATTAATGAGATTAAATGAATCCAGGCAGGAATTTGAGCAATTTAATTTCAAAAAAGGAATTAATAGGGTGAATAATATTCAAGAGGACCATACAGGGAATTTATGGGTAAGTTGTTTTAATCATGGAGTGTATATACTGGATGGAAATACTGCAAAGTTACTCCAGGAATTCGAAGAAGGTGGTAAGGATGAGCATGGACTACTAAGTAATAGAATAACAGACATGTATCAAGATTTAAGAAACAATATGTGGTTGGGAGATGCCAGGCAAAATAGACTTGGGCTATTTAAATTTATCCAAAATGAAAATAGATTTAAACACTATGAACGGGACGATACAGATTCTTTATCATTATATAGTTATGAGATTAGATTCATAACAGAAGACGATCTGGGAAGGGTGTGGGTCGGTACAGATGAAGGAATTAACCTGTATGATCATGAAAAAGATGTTTTTTACAAAAACACCGACAGGTATAATTTACCAAGCCTTAGCAGTAATTACTCAATCGCTCAAAATGGAAAATTGTGGATAACCTCTTATGGCGGTGGAGGCTTGGCCTTGGTAGGTCCCGGTATTAATGATGTCGAAATGTATGGGGAAGAAAAAGGCATGTTACATAATGATGCATATCATATCATTATGGATGATCTGGGTAATCTTTGGTTGCCTACAGATAGAGGCTTTTCTGTTTTTGATACATTAACAAAGACGTTTACCAATTACGCTGAAAGAGATGGTTTTGAAGTAGG
Source organism: Saprospiraceae bacterium (assembly GCA_013002995.1). GTDB lineage: Bacteria > Bacteroidota > Bacteroidia > Chitinophagales > Saprospiraceae > JABDLO01. The sequence continues at coordinate 10,499 of JABDLO010000509.1, forward strand.
TAATAGATTTGCACCTATGCTTAAAACTCAAAATGGAAATATATGGGCAGGAGGAGAAAATGGGTTGATTAGAATTGAGCCGATCAAACTATTTGAGAAAGATACTTTCCCCCCTGATGTATTAATTACTTCTATGGGTATTATGGACTCATTGTATGAATCCCCGGATGGAGATATTTTCACTAAGGCTGTATCTTATACTGATAATATTGATTTGAAATATTGGCAGAAAGACCTGAGCTTTGATTTTGTCGCATTACACTATCACCGGTCTGAAGACAACCTCTATTCCTGGAAATTGGAAAATTATGATGATACCTGGTCAACCCCTTCCAGGGAAAGGAGAACTGCTTATACCAACTTATCTCCGGGAAAATATACCTTCAGAGTGAAAGGATCCAATGCAGATGGTGTCTGGAATGAGGAAGGAGCAAGCATGGAAATCTATATTGCACCCCCATGGTGGCGCACATGGTGGGCATATAGTCTATATTCCTTTCTGCTTTTGTTTTTAGGATATCGAGCACATCTATACCAAAAAGCCCAAACCATTGAAAAGGAACGCAAGAAAACACAAGAAAAAGAGTTGCAACATGCCAAGGAAATTCAAAAGGCTTATACTGATCTTCAAAATACTCAGAAGCAACTCATTCATTCTGAGAAAATGGCTTCCCTGGGAGAGCTCACAGCCGGCATCGCACATGAGATCCAGAACCCCTTAAATTTTGTAAACAATTTCTCTGAGGTGAGTCATGAAATGATCGAAGAAGTCAAAGAAGAACTGAAAGATGGAGATCCTGAAGAAGCAGATGCCATCCTCTCCGATCTTTCTACTAACCTTGAAAAGATCGCCCACCATGGAAAAAGGGCCAGTGGAATTGTGCGAAGTATGCTGGATCACTCTCGGGCATCTGGTGGAGAGAAGGTGGAAACGGATCTGAATGCTTTATGTGATGAATACCTAAGACTGGCTTACCACGGTATGCGGGCCAAAGACCGAAATTTCAATGCAAAGTTGGAAACCTCATTTGACGAAAGTCTACCTAAGGTTAAAATTATACCACAGGATATTGGTAGGGTATTATTGAATCTTATAAATAATGCTTTCCAAGCAGTTTCGGAAACCGGAGACCTGACAGGTTTGGCCGGCACAAAAGATAAGACTACTCAGGAAGAACCTAACTCGCACAATCAATCATTGACCTCAAACCTGGCAGGTCTAGGCCCCAAGATAAAAGTGACCACCAAAAAAATCGATGACAAAATCCAAATCACCGTCTCTGACAACGGCCCAGGTATTCCCGACGACATCAAAGACAAGATCTTCCAGCCATTCTTTACTACCAAACCAACCGGTGAGGGAACAGGTTTAGGATTAAGTCTGAGTTATGATATTATCAAAGCGCATGGAGGGGAATTGAAGGTCAGAAGTAAGGTAGGAGAAGGCACCATCTTTAAAATAATTTTACCTAATTCCATTAAGAGAAATAAATCATAGGCCAGAAAAATAAAAAGTTACTTATATTACCCAACAACATTAAACCTATGAAAATTTTAGTAGTGGACGATGAGCGTGATGTTCAGGTCTTGTTCCAGCAAAGGTTCAGAAAAGAAATCAGGAAAGGAGCAATGGAATTTGTATTTGCCTTTTCAGGAGAAGAAGCTGTAGAATACTTAAATAAAAACCCACATGAAGCGGTTTTGATTTTATCTGATATCAATATGCCGGGAATGAGCGGACTTGAATTGCTTGAACACATCAAGCAGAATTATCAAAAACCTCCTCCTGTTGTTATGATGATTACAGCATATGGAGATGCTGACAACTTTAATAGGGCTAAATCACTAGGAGCTGACGATTTTCTTACTAAACCAGTAGACTTTAAAATGTTAAAAGAAAAATTAACCTCAGAAATATGACCGCCATTCCTAAAATATTGGTTGTAGATGATGAAACAGATCTCGAGGTTCTGATCAAACAGAAGTTCAGAAAACAGATCCGAAAAAAAGAATTTGAGTTTCTATTTGCTTTTAATGGTGTAGAAGCCCTGGCAAAGATCAAGGAAGTTCCGGACATTGATGTTGTTCTAAGCGATATCAACATGCCTGAAATGGATGGTTTAACCCTCTTAGGCGAATTACACATTCAGGCTCCATTGATTAAATCTGTCATTGTTTCCGCCTATGGTGACATGGATAACATCCGTACAGCCATGAACAGAGGGGCATTTGATTTTATCACTAAGCCCATTAATTTTGATGACTTGTCCATCACCATGAAGAAAACCCTGGAGCACGTAAAACATGTTAAAGAAACCCTCCAGGCCATTAAGGAAAATAATATCCTGAAAATGTACGTGGATGAAAACGTACTCAATTTTATGGATTCCAAGGAGTATGAATCTAATATCACGGCCAGTGAAACCATAGAAGGTACGGTTGCCTTCTTCGATATCTGTGGTTTTACCTCTCTCAGTGAAAAGGCCAATCCCGATGAAGTAGTAAAACTGTTGAATAATTACTTCGATATTATGGTCAAAGAAATCATCGCGCACGATGGTTTCATAGATAAATTTATCGGGGATGCAATTATGGCTGTATTCAGAGGGGAGTACCATATCGATAGAGCTGTAGAAGCTGCCCTTGGTGTTAGGAATGAGATGAACAGTCTTCCAGCAATTGAAGACTTGCATGGTTTCAAACCCTCAGTATCCATAGGTATTAAAAGCGGAGAAATGGTGTCCGGTAATATCGGATCAGCAAGTCTAAAAAGATTAGATTACACCGTGATCGGAGACACCGTTAATACAGCAGCACGACTCCAGGATGCCGCTGCTAATAATCAAATTCTGATTACGGAAGGATGTTATGGAATGATTAAAGAGTCATTCAGTTGTCAGGCAGCCGGAGAAATCAAAGTAAAAAACAAATCTAATCCACTTGTGGTGTATGAAGTATTAGAATAATACAGGCCATCAGCAACTAGAATCTTCTTTATGAATAACAATGACATCATTCGACGCATCAGATATACCTTTAACTTCTCTGACTCCAAGATGATAGAGCTTTTCTCTCTGGGTAGTCTTGAGGTTACCAGGGCTCAGATCAGCGATTGGATGAAAAAAGAGGATGACCCGGCACACATAGAAATAGAAGATGAATTACTAGCTACTTTCCTGAATGGATTGATTGTAAATAATCGCGGCAAAAAGGAAGGTGTTGAGTTAATCCCGGAGAAGCGATTGAACAACAACATTATTTTCAGAAAACTTAAAATAGCACTCAATCTGAGGGATACAGATATTATTGACATACTTCAACTTGCTGACTTCAAAGTAAGCAGCCATGAGATCAATGCTTTATTCAGAAATCCTAAGCAACGGCAATATCGGATATGTAAAGATCAATTCCTTCGTAATTTTCTACATGGGATGCAACTCAGATATAGAGGCAAGAAGACTGATTCCTAAGAAAAATCTTTTTGTTCCATCTCTCCTACTAGTGACATCAACATTTTAACTCCTTTGTTCAATTGATCCTTATCAATAAATTCATTGGCACGATGAGCCTGGGCTATGGAACCGGGACCACAGATGATGCTTTGATAACCACCCAGGGCAAATTGTCCGGCTTCTGCAGCATAAGCAACCGTTTCCAATTCACTATTTCTGCTTAATCGTTTTACCAGATCAACAATCTCCTGATCTGCAGCTGTATCCAATGGCGGAACGGGTGGATGATGCTCTATGGTCTCAATCTTAAAACCTGGAAAGACATCTTGTAATTCTTTCTCTCGTTCTCTGCAATAATCTTTGAACTCATTGAGAATTTCATGTACATTATCTTTTGGTATGATTCGCACATCCCAATGGAATGAAGCTAGATCCGCAATGACGTTAGGAGCAATTCCACCTTTCACTATTCCTACATGAAGAGAAGAATGTGGTGGTGTGAATCGATCATCAATCTGCCCTGCGTCGATTAAGTCATTCATTTTCTTTTCCAGCCACAGGATCAACCTTGCAGACTCATGAATGGCACTGACTTCCTGCTTGATCCTGGAACTGTGCCCGGCAGAACCATTAACATAAGTTTCTAGAACGCAGATGCCTTTCTGACCGACTACCGGTTTCATAAGCGAGGGCTCTCCTATGATAGCATACTTAGGTTTTTCTGAATAGGTCTTCTGAATATCTATAATCAAATCAGGTGCTGAGAGACATCCGATTTCTTCATCATAAGAAAATGCAAAATAGATTGGTTTCTGCAATTCAGCATTTACCATATCCGGAAGGACAGCCAGGCAGCAAGCGATAAACCCCTTCATATCGCACGATCCACGACCATATAATTTTCCATCTTCTCCATCCGTCAGTGTAAATGGATCTGTCTTCCAATCCTGGCCTTCTACAGGAACCACATCAGTATGACCTGATAATATTACTCCTCCGTCTACAGCCGGGCCTATTCTACAGTGAAGCGATGCTTTATTCCCTTCTTCATTAGGCACTAATTTGGTTTTAACGCCATGCTGTTCCACATAATCCCGGATCCAATGAATGATCGTAAGATTGCTCTCTCCACCAAGCACAGGAAAAGAAACCAAGTGAGATAATATTTCTTCTACTCCTTTCATGATTTTTTTATTTTATCACATTATATACCCATTTCTTTGTAGTAAATGAGGTTCCATTCACCTCCCATTTTAGCCCACCTCCTCTCCATGGTAAATCTACCACTTGAGTCCGAAATTTTTTCTACAATCACTGAATTGATAGCATACCAATCGCGCTTAAAGGTACCTTTGTCGTCAAATGGCTTATGCATAACCCAATCTTCTTTAGGCCATGTCCATTCCTGACCTTTTAGGGTTTCTTCTGCCGGTTCACCAGTTAAAGGAAAAATAATATGATCCATTTGGTATAAACTATCATTGTGAAATCGATCATAGAATGGATAAAAGTCTTCCGGAATGGTTACACCTTCTACTTCTGGATTGCTTTTATTTTTACATGAAAATGCAGTAAAAACAATCATTATACTAAGCATCCACTTCCATCGCATAAACCAAGACAAAATTTTCAATTTTAAAGGCTTTAATAATAAACGACATATGTATGTCTTCAAGTGTTAATGACCCGGTCGTTTCTACTTCTTTTCCAGGAATAAATGGATCAATCTTGATGTGCTTTCTGAATTCCAGGTTTCTTTTTCCATAAGCCTTATAAATACTTTCTTTTGCTCCCCATAAGATATGTAATCCAAGGATGTATTGTTCACCCTCCACAAAAGCTATTTCTTCCGGGCTTGATATCCTATGGGCAATCCTGGTGATCTTTTCAACAATGATCTGAATGTCCACTCCAATTGCAACCTTAGAGCCTGCAACAGCTATCCAATCATTGGAATGAGAAAGTGAAATGAATCGATCACTTCCTTCTATAAATGGTTTTCCATACTCATCTTTAACACAAGCACCTCTCGAAGCGTCGTCTGTCATCTTATATAATAAGTATCTGCTGGCATACCATTCCAGTAATTTTCTACTAGAAAGATCAGCTATCTCCTCTTTTTCATGTTCATACAGATACATGGAAGACCTGAAGTAATCAAGCTCTTCTTCGATGCGCCATATTCCCACATGGGTTTCGAATGTGTCTCTATGATCATATTTAAGTGGCATACCTATCTACTAGTGTTGCAAATGTGCCAAATAAATCCGTAAGGGGGAAAGATAGTAAGCAATACTTATCACATGACGGTGGTTTTAGATTCTGGACAATATGACTACATTTGCGATCTAAATTATAGCGATGATACTGACCGACCTTCAGATATTAAAAGAAATAGAGAATGGGAACATTGTAATTGACCCTTTCAGTCCATCTGATCTGGGCACCAATAGTTACGATGTTCATCTCGGCAAGTTTATGGCAGTTTATGAAAACTATGAGCTTGATGCCCGGCAACACAATCCCATTAAAGAGATAGAAATCGGGGATGAAGGTTATTTATTGCAGCCAGGCACCCTCTACCTGGGAGTAACGGAAGAGTATACAGAAACCCACAATACCGTACCTTTCCTTGAAGGTAAAAGCAGTGTCGGACGACTAGGCATCGATATTCATGCAACAGCTGGAAAAGGTGACGTAGGATTCTGTAATACCTGGACACTGGAAATCTCTTGTGTTCAACCGGTGAGGATTTACGCAGGAATGCCCATCGGACAATTGATTTATTTTAAAGTAGATGGGGATATTAAGAATTACTATAATAAGAAGAAAAATGCCAAGTACATCAAACGTACCGATAAACCGGTAGAATCAATGATGTATAAGAATAAGTTTTAGCCAGTAGCCAGTAGCTAAAAAAGAGTATTTAAGGGTGGAAAGAATTTATGAAGGAAAAAAATCTTGCTTCTTCAACTTATTACCTACTGCTTATACTTTTCTTGCCAGTCCAATACACCACCAAGAAGGTTCCTAACTTTGGTAAATCCCAATTGAGTAAGTGCTTCCTTAGCTGCTCCACTTCTTGCTCCTGATCTACAGTGGATAACAATTTCATCATTTCGGTGAGGTTCTAATTCCCTGAGGTGAGACATCAGATTACCCAACGGAATCAACCATGCCCCCAGGTTAAATTCTTCATATTCATGGGGTTCTCTTACATCAATAAATAAAAAGTCTTCGGATTGATCCAACTTAGATTTTAATTCTTCAACAGTAATATCTTGCATACAAATTAGCCTTGTTTGATTCGGTATTACACAATTAATGAAATTACATTCTAATTAGTTGCAACCTGGAGGAATATTTTCACTGACCTCAACATTGATTGGTGACCCCATATCGATAATAGTAACAGGGTCATAAGCTGGAGACTGTCTTACGATAAATGCTTGTTCGATATTATCAATTCCTGATGCGTTGATCTCTCCCAGTTTTAATTTAGATGCAGTAAGATAAAATCTAGCTTCAGCTATTGTCATGCATACCAGGTCGGGAATCTTAGTTGTTCCTCCTGATTGCTCGCTGAGTGTGAAATGAAGGGTACCTCCCTTTTCAATTTCTACATCTCTTCGATCTACATTGTTGCTGACGATTACTTCACCATTGTATTTGACCTCAAGTATGTGATTGGGTTCTCCAGGATCATACTTATATCCATCAATTACAGTATTGATTTCCTGATATCTGAGTTCCTTCCTCTTCTGTTCAAAATCAGCACCATAAAGAACAGGCAGATCATTTAAAGTCAATTTATCTGGATTGAACTTGGTAATGGATACATAGATTTTTCGATTTTCTTTAACCCTTGACCCAGCTTTAGGGTTTTGATTAATGATCATTCCTCCTCTCCGGCCTACGATATGGACAGAATCGTTTACAAGGATCTCAAAGGAATTTTTTTCAGCATTTTTCTTAGCATCCAGGATGTATGTGTCTACATAATCCGGCAATTCTAATTTCTGCCCATGATTGGTGTAGAACCTCAACCACAAAACGGTTAGGCCCAATATTGCCAAAACAAATATCAGCATATACACCAGCTGTTTGATAAGGTCTTTTCGTGTCAATTCTTATTGATTAATTCGATAATTGTTATAACGATAGCGATCAGGGCAAAAGTACAAAGAAATAAATATGATAGAATTTAATTATACGAATCGTACTTAAATACTGTAAATACGTCTTGAAATACCGATAATTCGTATCATTGAGTGTAGTGAAATACCATGAATAAAGAAATACTCCGACTTGCAATACCCAATATTATAAGCAATATTTCTGTACCATTGCTTTCGACGGTTGACACTCTGTTAATGGGGAGGATGTCCGCTGCCCACCTGGGTGCTGTAGGTATAGGGTCGATGATATTTAATTTTATTTATTGGAACTTTGGTTTTCTCAGAATGGGGACAACCGGAATGACTGCTCAGGCTTTCGGGCGCAACGATACCAAATCGATTTCAGATATTCTTGGCAGGGCCTCACTGCTTGCATTTATCCTTGCAATCATCATCATGATTTTTCAGATCCCGCTCTACTATCTCAGTGCCTATCTGATGAACGTGCAGAGTTCTCATGATCCTCTTATTGCGGAGTATTTCTACACAAGAATGTGGGCGGCACCTGCAACATTGGCCCTGTATGGATTGATGGGGTGGTTTTTCGGGATGCAGAATGCTGTGATCCCTTTAGCAC
>JABDLO010000516.1 GCA_013002995.1 Saprospiraceae bacterium
GGGTATCTCCAAGACTTAGAGTAAGGGTCTTTTCTATAGTATCGATAGCAACGGCCACCTCTCCTGAATAGTCATCCGGCATTAAAAAGTATCCGGTATTGACTTTGGCTTCATCAATTTTTCTTCCTGAAACATAAATTGCAGAGCACAAGACCTTGGCATATCCGGCAAGGCCCAAAGCCATGGGGTCTCCTGAAACTGACTTGTATGGGGTTATGGATTCAGACAATGCAACAGGGTCAATCTCTTTCTTACATGAAAGGACAAAACAGATGGTGCAACATAGAAGAATTAGCTTTTTCATAGTCTTAAGTTAGACACTTAAGATAATGAAATATTGAAAAGGTTGGAATTAAATGAATGCAGGGCATTAAATGTCACAATAAATGAAACGGGTTGGGATTTAATTAATTCTTAGATAAAAGTAAACGTATAAAGTACTGATTATCAAAATAAAACACATACAAATAATAAAATTGGTAACCACGGTTACTGTGTAATTATTTCAATTAATTCGCTGGTATTGAAGTCAGAATTCATGATATACTGCCTCTTTTTACCTCCTGCACGATAAGAAAGCGCCATGGTATTGGGAGGTCGTTGACCGAGGTTCTCAGCGTGAAGAATAAGGTAATTCTTTCCTTCAGGATTAAGTTTAAGCCTAAGGTTAACCGGCTGACTGGTAAGCTTGTGTCTCTTCAGTACCCATTCTCCATTAAAATTCAAAGAAACGATATCACCATCTTGTATCATATGGTCATATACCTCCACTTCTATTAATTCTGCATCAACCTTAATACTTCCTTCTTCTTTTTTCTTAATGGTCCTTCCTTCAAGGCTGACCGGAATACTTGCCAGAGGTTCTTGTGTACCCTCCAGCACTTTGAGCCTTTCCAGTTTTCTTGGATAGATCACCTTATAGTAATGTGGCATTTCTGAGAATCGAGGAGCATCTTCATTCATGATATCAAGAATGGCATTCATCTCAAATACCACTCCACTGCCATAGCGGTTAAATTTATTGATGACATCAGAATTGTAATAATAATAATGTATGCCATACATTTCATACTCTTTAGGTGGTGGAGTATTAGCCTGATATTTGTTAATAGATTCTGTAGCCTTATTTAATTGGGATACTAAATTATTTTGATGGAACGCAATGGCCCTTTGGGTGTTGCCTCCTGTGGGATTATAAGCAGCTACGGAAGACCTGAACTTTCTCACGAGAATATCGATTCCTTTATCTTCTTTTTGCCGTAAGGCAGATAATACACTTCTGAAATCCCTGTATACTGGTTCAAGGGTTTTATAATATCCTCTTGAAGGATTCAATGCATATAAAGATCGCTCCAACCTCTTCTGACCGGTATAAAAAGATTCAAATAAATCAACACAAGACTCCAATGCATCATATACCAATTGTAACTGATCTGTATCTGTAAGATCTTTATCAGTAATCAGGCCTTCAATTTCAAATCTTTTCTGGTTGATATCCCCAATAATATTTTTCAGGAAAGTTGCATCTGCCAGCAGCTTGCTGGATTCTGATTCACTAAGGCTTTTATTATCTTTTACTATGGTTTCATACCATTCATAAGGGGAAGTATCGTAAAACCAATTTTCCGGATCGTCAAATATATCTTTGGGTAAATCCTTATTGCTATAAAAGTTGATCTGAAAGGATTCCAGGTCTACATATTTATTAATATCAAGATTGAAATTCTCAAGTAAGCGATGTACAATCAACATTCCATGAATGGACTCATTGATGAAGTACACATAATTATTCAGTGCCTTGGTACGTGGATTATCTGTATTGTTGAGAGCAGGCAACTGGGCCATCGACGATACACTCATCCAGGTCATTAAAATGATCACGATTAATTTCCTACCCATCCACAATCTTTTTTAGCAATAGCAAAAATAATTTAATTGCCATATAAATGACGGCTGGCAGATATCATTTACATATAAGTGAACGAAATGAGGCAGTGAATAAGTGTGATCAACCTGAGAGCTCATCAGTTTCCCCCAATTGCTCAAGGAGTTCGAATGTCTTCTTGGCTTCTTCTTCATCGACGATGCTTATTGCTGCACCTACATGAACCAGGACATAATCACCCGGGACAGCTTCAGGGACCAAGGCCAGGTTAACATCTTTCATGATGCCACCAAAAGAAACTTTTCCCAATCGGAATGTATTATCCAGCTCAGCAGTAATTTCAACTAGTTTTCCCGGAATGGCTAAACACATAATTAAGTTGGTTGATCAGTTAAAACTTGCTCTTTGATCCAGGACGTCCATTCTTCCAGGCCTTCACCTGTTGTGGCAGACATTTCAAAAAATCTCAGACGAGGATTTACTTGCAATGCATATTTCTTAGACTGACTTACATCAAAGTTTACATAAGGCAGCAAGTCCATTTTGTTGATGATGCACACACTTGCATGTCTGAATGCATCAGGATATTTGATGGGTTTATCGTCACCTTCAGTAACACTCATAATGACAATGCGATCAGTTTCACCAAGGTCAAACATTGCCGGACATACGAGGTTACCTACGTTTTCAATAAATAGTATCGAGTCGGATTGAGGTTTGAGTTGGGTCAATGCCTTATGGACCATGTCGCTTTCCAGATGACATCCCTGGCCGGTGTTGACTTGCATGACAGGAGTATTGGTAGCTCGTATGCGTTGTGCATCGTTGAGCGTCTGTTGGTCTCCTTCTATCACATAACAACCGATGTCTTTATTGATGGCTTCCAATGTTTTTTCAAGGATGGATGTTTTACCTGAACCGGGAGAGCTGACCATATTCAGAGCTACCATATTTTTAGCGGTAAAGTATCCTCTGTTCCTTTCGGCAAATAATTGATTCTGGTGTAAGACATCTTTCTCCAATTCGATAAGAGTCTTTCCTTCTGGTGTATGGTGATGATGGTCATGACCATGAGTGTGGTCATGCTCGTGGGTATGATCGTGACCGTGATGATGATGGTGGTGGTGATCATGTCCATGGTGGTGAATATGCTTGTTGTCATCAAGGACCTCTGTGATTAATGGTCCATTTGGATTTCCGCATCCGCAAGTTCCGCACATAACAGTCGTTTTTTATTTAATTAATTGCTTCGATGTATTTAACTTTTAATTCGCCTCCTTTCTGGATGTCCTTAAAATAGCTTCCACATGAAGGACATGCATCGTAGTGGTTTGTTATTTGGAAGGTATCACTGCACTCCAGGCACAATGCTTCACCTTCGATGATTTCGATCTCCTTTTCAGCATTGGACAATACACTTCTTTCTACTGCCGCAGGCCAGACAAAATTTAAAGCATCTATTTCCACGCCGGACAACCTGCCTATCTCAAGGCATATTTTTGATACCGATGACTTATTGGCTTTTTTACATGCTGCATCAGCAATATTAACAATGCCCATGGCTATGGATAATTCATGCATAGCATTTACTTATCAGAAGCTTGATGTGTCTTTTTATACCAATACACAACAATACTTACCACACACAACAATGTCATTAAATGAAGAGGTGAAGTAAGATGGTGTGCCAGATCCATTCCATTACCGGTGCCATGACCGGGATGTGCATGAATAGAGGCGGGGATAAAAATTGCTAATAAGGCAATAAGTTTTTTCATATATCTAAGAGGTTTTTGTTCGTTCTTTTCAAAGATATTCCAGTCCATAACTAACGGTTGTGAGAAAAATCATTTTGAAATATGATATCCATCAGAATTGAATTTTTCCAAATTTTTAGTGGGGTCATTAATTTTAAGTGGTCTTATGTTTGATCAGTAGGGAAGACATCAAAACAAACAGGAAAGTTTTCACCAATCAACGGAATCAAAATGAATAAGCCCGAGACACCCAGGAGAGACACCTACCTAGAGAGTATCATTAAGCAAGGTTATTCCAGAAGAGACTTTATGAAGTTTGCCACCTTTATGGCGGCATACATGGGTCTTGAAAACTCAATGATCGGCCAGGTCGCCGCCAAGTTGGAATCAACACCGAGGCTACCGGTGATATGGCTTCACTTTCAGGAATGCACCTGCTGTAGTGAGTCCTTTATACGGTCGGACCACCCCATAGTTGCGGATATTATTCTTGACAAAATTTCTCTAGATTATACGGAAACCCTAATGGCAGCATCAGGACACCAGGCTGAAGCGGCGCGATACAAGACCATGGAAGACTACCACGGAAAATACGTCTTGTGTGTAGAAGGATCAGTGCCTACTGGTGACGATGGTGTTTATTGCTGTATAGCAGGAAAGACAGCAATTGATCATCTGAAAGAAGCAGCTGAAGGAGCTGCAGCCATTATTGCATGGGGAAGCTGTGCTTGCAACGGATGTGTACAATCAGCTTATCCTAATCCAACAAAGGCCACCCCTATACATAAAATCATCAAGAATAAACCCATCGTTAAAGTACCGGGTTGTCCACCTATCGGCGAAGTTATGGCCGGGGTTATTGTTCATTATGTAACCTTCGGAAGATTACCAGAACTGGATAGAATAGGAAGACCCAAAGCCTTCTATGCCAAGAGGGTACATGACAGCTGTTATAGAAGACCCTATTATGATGCAGGCCTATTCGCGGAATCATTTGATGACGAGAATGCAAAGAAAGGATATTGCTTATACAAACTCGGTTGTCGCGGTCCGATGACCTACAATGCATGCGGGTCCATGAGATGGAACAATGGAGTTTCATTCCCCATCCAATCCGGCCATGGATGTATCGGATGTAGCGAAAGCAAGTTCTGGGATAATGGGCCATTCTATGAAAGGATGAGCAGATTTCCTGGATTTGGCATTGAATCCAATGCAGATAAGATTGGTGTTACAGCAGCCGGCGTTGTAGGAGCGGGAATTGCAGCTCATGCTATTATTGCAACCGGATCAAAGAGGAAGCAAGTTCTGGATCGAATTCAAAGGGGTAAAATTAACGAAGAACAAGTAGATACTTAGAGAATCATCATTCATTAAAAAATCAACTACAATGGCTGAAAGAATTGTCGTTGACCCTGTCACAAGGATAGAGGGTCATCTTAGAATAGAAGCCGAAATCAAAGACGGAAAAATTGCAGATGCATGGAGTTCATCAACCATGGTAAGAGGGATTGAAAAAATTGTTCAAGGCAGAGACCCGCGCGATGTTTGGGCATTTGTGCAGAGGACTTGTGGGGTATGTACAACGGTGCATGCATTAGCATCTGTCAGAGCAGTTGAAGATGCACTGGACATCGTTATCCCCCCCAATGCTGAACTGGTTAGAAACATCATGGCAACGGCACTGTACATACACGACCATGTTGTTCATTTCTATCACCTACATGCCCTGGACTGGGTTGATGTCGTAAATGCATTAAAAGCTGATCCTAAAGCAACCTCTGAATTGGCCCAGAGCATTTCTTCATGGCCTAAAAGTTCTTCGGGGTATTTTTCTGATTTACAGAAACGACTGACCAAATTTGTTGAGAGCGGGCAGCTAGGGATTTTTGCCAATGGATACTGGGGACACCCACAGATGAAACTTCCTGCTGAAGCCAATCTGATGGCTGTTGCTCACTACCTGGAAGCCCTTGAATGGCAGAAAGAAATTGTAAAGGTCCATACCATCTTTGGTGGAAAGAACCCACACCCCAATTACCTGGTAGGCGGTATGGCTTGTGCGATCAATGAAGAAGATCCTGGAGGGTTGAATGCAGAAAGACTGGCTTATGTAGGTCAATTATTACAGGATGGAAAAGAATTTGTAGAGCAAGTTTACATCCCGGATTTACTCGCAATCGCATCATTTTATAAAGACTGGGGAGCGATCGGAAAAGGATTCGGTAATTATATGTCATACGGGGATTTTCCTACTAATGGATACAGAGACCCTTCAGGATTTAAGTTTCCTCCGGGCGTGATCCTTAATAGAGATTTATCACAAGTGTATGACGTCAACCACAGGGACAATGAAGAAATCAGAGAGTTCATCAATAACTCATGGTATGATTATACAGTAGGTAATGAAGAGTCGCTCCACCCATGGGATGGAGAGACAGATATTAATTATAGTGGACCTAAGCCTCCTTACAAGCATCTTGATATTGACAAGAAATACAGTTTTATAAAAACACCTAGATGGAAAGGACAGGCGATGGAAGTAGGGCCTCTTTCCAGATTGTTGGTGGGATATGCAAGGGGCAATAAAGAAATTCAAGAAGAGGTCAACGCAGTTTTAAGCCACCTTGATGTACCTGTTGAAGCATTGTTTTCAACTCTGGGTCGTACGGCTGCGAGAGGAATTGACGCAGTATTAGCCGGCAGATGGGGAATGGACTTTTATGATCAATTGCTGACCAATATCCGGAATGGTGATACACGCATGGCCAACATGGAAAGTTGGGATCCAAGTAAATGGCCCGCTGAAGCTAAAGGGGTTGGGTTTATGGAAGCACCAAGAGGATCACTGGGCCATTGGATTGTAATTAAAGATGGAAAAACAGCCAATTATCAACAAGTAGTGCCAACAACATGGAATGGCTCACCCAGAGATACCAAAGGCAATAGATCAGCCTACGAATCCACCTTGATAGATACACCTGTAGCTGATCCGGAATTACCTCTGGAAATCATCAGGACGATTCATTCTTTTGACCCATGTCTGGCGTGTTCGGTGCACCTTTATGATGAGCATGGCAAGCACCTTGCCAGGGTGAATAATTTATCTTCTTGTGATGTTTGATTAAATATTAAAATGGACTATTATGAATGCCACACCTGAATTTAAACGGGTCTATGTATGGGAACTCCCGGTAAGATTTACCCACTGGATTAATGTGGTTGCCATCATGGTTTTAATAGGAACAGGAATAATTATTGGAAACCCTCCAGCCATTATGTCAGGGTCAGAAGCCAGTTATTCATATTGGTTTGGAACAGTGCGTTACATCCATTTTCTGACCGCATACATCTTCACATTTAATTTATTAGCCAGGTTATACTGGGCATTTGTGGGTAATAAATATGCAAGCTGGAGGATGTTACTTCCTTTCTCTAAGAAATCCATGAAAAAAGCAAAACACGTATTTAAAGTAGATGTCTTCCTTAGGAATGATAAGGAATTAGATCTGACCAATATTGCTGTAGGGCACAATCCTGTTGCGGGAGCGTCATATCTCGTCCTATTTCTATTATGTTTTGTTCAGATCTTGACAGGATTTGCGTTGTACTCAACCAATGCCACCTGGTTTTTCCCTAAAATGTTTGGCTGGGTATTGGGAGTATTTGGTGACGAATTTACCATTAGGTCTTTTCATCATGCTGTCACCTGGTTGATGGTGGTATTTACTCTGGTACATATCTACTTAGTATTTTATCATGATTGGCTTGAAGGCAGAGGGGAAGTATCATCAATGTTTGGAGGATATAAATTTGTAAGAAAAGAAAGACTCATTGAAAAAGCGGAAGAGAAAGGAATTACACTGGAAGAAACAGAAGCAGAATTAGTAGCTGATGAATAACACAGTACAGAAAGAAGAAAATATCAAAAAGAACCACATTGATAATTCAAGCATCCTAATATTGGGTGTCGGGAATTATTTAATGGGGGATGAAGGTGTTGGAGTTCAATTCATTCAATATCTGGAAAATAATGACATCACCTTTAATCGGGCTGATATTCTTGATGGCGGTACCGGAGGATTCACCTTGATGGGAACCCTGGATGCATATGACACCATCATTTTTATTGATGCAACCATGGATGGAAAACCACCGGGCACCATTTCTTTGATCCGTCCAAAATTTGCTTCTGACTTCCCAAGTGCTATCTCCGCCCATGATTTTGGATTGAAAGACATGATAGAATCTATGTACCTTCTTGGTAAAGCCCCGGAAATGTATTTATTTACAATCTCTATCAATGAGATCAAGCCTATGCACATTAATTTAAGCCAGGATGTAAAGAATGCCATTCCTAAATTAGTTGATGAAGTCCAAGAATTGATCTCTGATTTAGTGGAGATTTAATCAAGGTGCCGACATATTATATACACATTAAGGGAATCGTTCAGGGAGTGGGCTTCAGGCCGACGATCTATCGATTGGCTGATAAATATCAGTTAAAAGGCACGGTATCAAATACAACCGATGGTGTACAAATCTATTTCAATGCAACAGCAAAAAAAAGTAGCTTATTCTTCAATGATATAAAATCACACCCACCTTCAAGGGCAGTAGTAACATCTATTGAAATTCAAGAAACAGAAAAACGGGAATACGAAGGATTTCAGATCATTGATAGCCATGGGGGTAAAGATCGTAGCGTATTGCTCACTCCGGATTTTGCCATATGTGATGAATGTAGATCGGAAATGTATGATAGCAATAACAAAAGATACCACTACCCGTTCATCACATGTACGTTATGTGGACCTCGATATTCTATAATAAACGCCCTTCCTTATGACCGGCCATTGACAACAATGGATACATTCAATATGTGCCCTGATTGTCAGTACGAATACGATGATATAGAGGACCGGAGGTATTTCTCACAGACCAATACATGTCCTGAATGCAGCATAAAGCTTTCTGTAAGTGGACAATCAGGTAACGTGATTCCCATCTCTTCAGTCATTCAAGCCTGGAAACAAGACTTGATTGTAGCCATAAAAGGAATCGGAGGATATTTATTGACATGTGATGCTACGAGCGAGCATGCCATTAATAAATTGAGACAGAAAAAAAATCGACCATCCAAGCCCCTTGCTGTAATGTACCCGGACGCAGCGATGCTAAAGAAAGATTTAGAAATATCTTCTGAAGCGATCAGTGAATTGACCAATCATGTCTCACCTATTGTACTCACCAGGAGTAAAAAAACACCAGGGACAGGTATGGTAAAAGCAGCCATCGCCCCAGGATTAAATCAGATCGGTGTGATGGTCCCCTATGCTCCTCTGATGGACTTATTACTTCATCATTTCAAAAAACCTATAATAGCAACGAGCGGTAATCTGAGTGGAGACCCAATAGAATTTAGAAACGATCGTGCAATGGACAATCTTTCTGAAATAGCAGACTTGTTTCTTCACAATAACAGAGGGATTGTTGTACCACAAGATGATAGCCTTATTGCTTTTTCACCCAGGCATCACCGGAAAATCATTTTGAGAAGATCCAGAGG
>JABDLO010000039.1 GCA_013002995.1 Saprospiraceae bacterium
AGTTAATTCAGGTACCATTTCATTGCAATCTGAAAGCCACCCCATTCAATTTAAAGACATAGAAATCTTACGATTAGATCAATAAGTATCACAAATATTATTAAGCTGTAGTATCTTGCGTTTTATAGATGAAAAGATTGTTGAATAATCATCTGAGTATCCTGTCTGTTTTGCTCATATGTAGCCTGATTTCACATTTGACGGAAGCCCAATACCCATTCCGGAATATAGCCTCTACTGCAGGTATTTCTGATACCAAAGGAGCATATGGACTGTACGTAAATGATTTCAATAATGATCACCTCGAAGATATACTGATAACTTTTACAAATAAATCTCCTGTATTATACCAAAATCTAAATGGTCATTCATTTATAGATGTTTCTCAGCAGGCAAGGCTTTCATATGAAGGAAAGGCAAGAACAGCCATTTGGGTTGATGTGAATAATGATGGTTGGGCAGATGTTTATGTTGCAGGCAAAGAAGATCCTGATATGTTATTAATAAACAGGGAAGGACAATTTGAAGATGTTACTGAAGAATATGGAATATTTAAAGTGTCCAATACCTTTTCGGTAAATATAGCTGAGATCAATCAGGATGAATACCTGGACATTTATTTATCTAATTTCTTAGAACAAAATATGGTTCTCGAGAATGATGGGTCCGGTTTACTTAAGGATAAAGTGAACTATCACCAATTATGGGATCAGGGTTACTCTATGGCTTCCATTTTTTTTGATTACGATAATGATGGAGATGATGATCTATATCTTGTTCATGATGCTGATCAACCCAATATTCTGTATCAAAAACAATCCGATGGCAGTTATTTAAATGTGTCATCTGAAAGCGGGGCTGATATCGCTGCCAATGGTATGGGTGTCGACATAGCAGATGTTAACAACGATGGTTGTCTTGATTTATACATTACCAATCTGGATGAGAATAAGCTTTTGTTAAATGACTGTAATGGTAGGTTCAGTGATATTTCAGAAACTGCTGGTGTGAATGATAAAGGTATGGGCTGGGGGACGACATTTATTGATTATAACAATGACGGCTGGGTTGATATACTGGCATGTAATGATACCTACTTTTCCTACTATCCCAATCAATTGTTTATGAATAATGGGGACCTGACATTTACATCTGTCCAGATGTCTGACGACCCGGAAAAAACAGGTTCCTATGGCTGCACATGTACCGATATAAACCTTGACGGTAAAATGGATCTTGCTATAGCCAATCTTAATGAGGGAGATCCATTTCAATTGCTAGAAAATATATCTGAGGATCGAAACAAATGGACTGGCTTTTTACTTGAAGGCACAAGTTGCAATGTTCAGGCAATTGGGACCCGTGTGGAAGTCCTGGATAAACAAGGAGTATTGCACACAGATCAGGTAACGGGAGGAAATGGTTATGCTGCACAAGGATCTTCATTAATTCATTTCGGGTTAAGGCAATCAGATATTGATACAGTTTTAATTTATTGGCCCGATGGAATGATTCAGTCCTTCACCAATTTGGAGATCAACACTTATTATCAGATAATACAAGGAGAAACCCCTATTATCTTAAACCCTTCTTCTTCATCTTCTCATGGAATTAAAAATGTCAACTTATCAGTTTATCCCAATCCATCAACAGCAAGTGTTGTAGTAGCATTGCCACAGGATTTACAAGGGCACAGCATTGATTATTTCTTAACTGATATCAAAGGAAAACTATTATTAACAGGAACAATTGTTCATTCTTTACAAGCCACTGAAATCGATTGGTCCACCCAACTAGAAAGCGGACTATACATTCTCACACTCACCAATGACTCCTTCAGAGGAGTTAAGAAAATCACCATTCTTAATGAATAGATATTACACCATCGTCTTTGTTTTAGTATCAGGGTTTTATACTGTTTCAGGTCAGAATATTCAACACATCGAGCCTCCTTTCTGGTGGAACGGGATGGAGGATCCAAGGTTGCAGATTATGGTACATGGGAAAGATATTGGAAGTGCTCAAGTCAAGGTTGAAGGAGATCAGGTATCTCTTGAAAAATCAATCAATGTATCAAACCCAAATTATAAGTTTATCGATCTCATCGTTCACAAGAATGCACCCGAGCAACAGGTTAAAATCACATTTGAGGATCCGGATACAGTAATTTATTATCCTCTGAAGAAGAGAACTGATTACTCACGTGATCGACAAGGATTTAATAATAGTGACATCATCTATTTAATTACTCCGGATCGTTACGCTAATGGAAACACTGACAATGATAACATTCCTGGTTTTCATGATCCTTTGAACCGCACAGATCCATATGGTAGGCATGGAGGGGATATTGCAGGATTGAGGGCTAAACTGGACCATATTGTCGATATGGGTTATACTGCAATATGGCTGAATCCCTTATTGGAGAACAATCAATATGAGCAATCTTATCATGGTTATGCTACTACTGATTACTATAAGGTGGATCCAAGATATGGGACCAATGAAGATTATAAGAATTTGATTGCTGCTGCAAATGAAGTTGAGGTCAAGGTCATCATGGATATGATCGCCAATCATTGTGGCTCGGAACATTGGTGGATGGAAGATCTGCCGATGGATGATTGGCTCAATCATCAGGGTAATTACAAATTGACCAATCATCGCAGGACAACACATCAGGATCCTTATGCAAGCAAGGAAGATACCAAGGGAATGACTGAAGGATGGTTTGTCCCTAGCATGCCTGACCTCAATCAAAGGAACCCCATAGTGGCTAAATATCTAATTCAGAATACCATATGGTGGATTGAATATTCCGGCATTGCCGGGATTAGGCAGGATACCTATCCATATCCGGACAAAGAGTTTATGTCTGACTGGGCTTGTGCCATCATGAAAGAGTACCCTTATTTCAATATGGTAGGAGAAGAATGGACGGATAATCCAGTCATCGCCTCTTATTGGCTGGCTGGCAAGGATAATAAGGATGGGTATGAATCATGCCTTCCTAGTGTTATGGATTTTCCAATGAATATGACACTGGTTAAAGCCTTAAATGAATCAGAACAATGGAATACAGGATTAATACGATTGTATGAAATGATGGTGAATGATGTTTTATATCCTGACCCGATGAATCTTGTAATCTTTCCGGACAACCATGATATGAGCAGGATTTATACACAGCTTAATGAAGATTACTATTTGTATCAAAATGCCATGGCATATTTCCTCACCATGCGAGGCATTCCCCAGGTTTATTATGGTACTGAAATATTAATGTCCAATAAAGGAACGGATAGTCACGGTGTCATCAGAAGCGATTATCCAGGAGGATGGGAAGGAGATGAAGTTGATGTATTCAACGAAGAAGGACTCAACGCTCAACAAGTTGAAGCACTTAATTTCAATAGGAAACTAAACCATTGGCGGACATCTTCTCTTCCTATTCAGTATGGTCGGTTGACTCACTATTTTCCAAAAGATGGTGTATATGTTTATTTCAGACACCTCAACCAGGATGTTGTCATGGTGGTGATCAACAAAAGAAAAGAAGCAAGTACGCTTGAAATGTCTTCTTATAAAGAGATGATAGGGAATGCCACTGTGGCAAAAGATGTTCTGAATGGAGTTGATATAAAATTGGGAGACAAAATTGAATTGCCTCCCAATGTTCCATTAATACTTGAATGGAGTAAATAGCTTATCCAAGTATTTCTTCTTGCTTTATAAAAGGTTGTTTGTATATCCGCTTTTTAGTTGCTCTATATATGGCATTAGCAATAGCTCCTCCTGCGGGTGGAAGACTTGGCTCACCCAAGCCAGTTGGATCCAGATCATTTTCAACAAAATACACTTCAACCTCCGGAGCTTCTCTGAATCGAATCAAACGGTATTTATCGAAGTTGGTAGAAGAAGGTTTCCCTCCATCAAATTCCAGATCTCCATACATGGCATGTCCGATGCCATCAACGACCCCTCCTTCAATCTGATTTTTAGCTCCAAGTGGATTGATAACAATTCCACAATCGACAGCACAAACTACTTTTTTCACTACCGGTTGTCCGTCCTCCATTACTATGTCAGCCACTTCTGCAACGTGGGTATTATGTGAATAGTAGGCACTGAATCCCTTGTAGACTCCGTCTTCTTCCTTGCCCCAGTTGCCTTTTTCAGCTGCGAGTTGTACGACACCTTGCATGCGTTCAGGAGACCATTGCATTCTTTCATCATCCGCATTGCCCTTAGCGTGCTCAAGGAGGTCCATTCTCAATTGAACTGCATCAACATTGATGATTTCAGCTACCTCATCGAAGAAGCTCTGCTCTGCAAACCCCAGGAAATTGGTATAAGGAGCTCTCCAGGCACCC
>JABDLO010000108.1 GCA_013002995.1 Saprospiraceae bacterium
GTTCCTCCACTGGTAAACACACCAAACGCACCTTCCGGCATTCCCGTCAATGAAACCAACCATTTCATAGCTTCCATCTCACAAAATATCCCACCTGCTCCTTCCATCCAATATGCTCCGTGAATGCTGGATACTGCAGTTACCAGGTCAAACATAAGAGAAGCTCTAAATGGTGCAGCCGGAACGAAAGCCAGATGCCGTGGATGATCAATAGGAATGGTAGCTTTCACAAAAACATCCTTAAATAGCCTAAATGCTTCTTCTCCACCTATTCCTTCTTTGGTAATGGTCTCACCAGCAAGTGATTTTAATTCTTCATACCTCTTTGGGACTCCTATCTCAGGATTTACGGAAGTGATTCTGTTGATGGCAAATTTCATAACATCGAGAACCATTTCAACCGTATTAATATCTAAATCATGCATGGATCAGAAATATTGTTGTGTAAGATGCAATGTATGATAATTGAATGTGATTTTTTCATTAATCATAACTGAGAAGAGGGCATTCCTCTTAAAAAAGAAATCTATTAAAATACTGAGTGGTAGTATTAGGTTGCTATCTAATCTTTTTAAAAGATCGGTCATAGGTCTTGTAAACCACAGCGGTAACAATCTGTCCCACTATCCTTAGATTTCTTTTATTGATGATGTTGATGTCGTCTGCGTGTGTATGGTGATAATCACCAAATGTCTTACCTGAAGACATGCCTGCAGTGTTAATGATGTCAACCGTAGGGATGCCAAGAACTGTATTTATGTAGAAGTGATCATCAGTGATCCCGCCGATGACCCTATTCTGGAATAGATCGCCAAAACCCATTGCTTGCGCAAGTTTCCATATCTTATCAGTATAATCTCGAGCGTATTGATAAGAATAACCTTCTTTATGAAAAACAGCTCCTTCAGCGGCTATCATATCAAGTAGAATTCCAAATTCAGCATTATATTTTCTCTTGTGGGGATTATTGGTCCAGTATTGTGATCCCAGGCACCAGGTATCTTGAGCACCATCATTGTCTCCCTGATCTTCTGCATCAAAAAATACGATGTCTACGCCGAGGTCGATGGGGTTTTCCTGTAAAATTCTTCCGATTTCTATGAGTGCTGCGGTACCACTGGCACCATCATCTGCTCCTGGAATCGGATCATTCTGAATGGATTCATCTGCATCTTTTTCAGCAACCAATCTTGAATCATAATGGGCACATAGTAATACACGCTTTTTATTGGAGGGTTTGAACTGGGCTATGATATTAGTGGCATCGACATCTGTCTTACCTAAAAACGAAGCCTTGAAATCTTGCTCCTCAACGTCAGCACCGTAAGACTTCATTTTGTTGACAATCCAATCTTTGCATTTATAAGATGCTTCAGTTCCAGGCACTCTGTAACCAAATGATAATTGCTTCTCTATGAATGCGTATGCACTGTCCTGGTTGAACCGTGGGATTTTTACCGGAGTAACTGATTCTTTTTTATCAGTTGTTCCTGACATAGGTTCATTCTTACATCCCACAATGCTTACAAAAGTAAGTGCCAGGATGAAAGAATACTTTGTTGCCAATCCAGTTTTTAGTTTAAACTCCATGAGGTGCCGTCTTTACCATCTTTAATCTGGATATTTAACTCTTGCAAGCCATCACGTATTTTATCAGCTGTTCCCCAATTTTTGGAAGCCCGAGCTTCTTGCCTCAGATCAATGATCAGATCCATCAGGCCTTCGATTGGTCCACCATCAGCATTTGAGGTAACTTCATCCTTTAAGCCAAATATATCAAATAAGAATGCACCCATTACTTTTTTAGCTTCTTCAATGGTAGATGAAGAAACCTCTGTTAATTTTAGTTGCCCTGCCTTCAAAGCATTGATTTTAGTAACCAGTTCAAATAACCTGGCCATAGATCGAGGAGTATTGAAATCGTCATTCATATCACTCTTGGCCCCTACCAGGATTTCCAGAATTTCCTGATCCAGTTCCGTTTTTAGAGCAGCAGTACCGTTAAGGTTCTGCAGGTTATTGTATCCCTCCATGAGCCTTTTATAACCTTTTTCTGCAGCGAGGAGTGCTTCATCTGTTAAATCCAAAGTACTTCTGTAGTGAGATTGTAACATGAAGAATCGCACTACCATAGGGCTATACCCTTTAGTAACATGCGGACTGTCTCCGGTGAATAGCTCTACAGGGGAGATGGTATTTCCATCACTCTTTGACATTTTTCTACCGTTCATCAATAGCATATTGGTATGTAACCAATACTTGGCTGGAGAGCAGTTACAAGATCCAATATTCTGAGCAATTTCATTTTCATGGTGTGGAAATTTCAGATCATTTCCACCTCCATGGATATCAAATTTCTTTCCGAGATACTTGGTACTCATTGCTGAACACTCCAGGTGCCATCCAGGGAATCCTACCGACCAAGGACTGTTCCACTTCATGATGTGCTCGGGAGAAGCCTTCATCCATATGGCAAAATCAGATGGGTGATTTTTTTCATCTTGTTTTTTAAGGTTGTCTCTGGTCTCTGTAAGAAGATCTTCAATCACACGTCCTGATAGTTGACCATAAGAACCTTTCTCCTCAGCGTATTTAAGGGTGTCAAAATAGACTGAACCATTTTTTATATATCCATATCCATTATCAAGAATGGCCTGGACCATTTCAATCTGCTCGATGATATGACCGGTAGCTCTGGGTTCAATGCTCGGTTCAAGGGTATTGAAGATGCGCATCATGTCGTGAAATCCATTGGCATATTTTTGAGCCACTTCCATGGGTTCAAGGTCTTCAAGCCTCGCACCCTTGAGCATTCTATCTTCCCCGTCATCTAACAGGTGACCAACGTCTGTAATATTTCGTACATACCTGACTTTATAATTTAAATACAATAGGTATCGATAGATCACATCAAAGCTGACAAATGTCCTGCAATTTCCTAAATGTACATCGCTATAAACAGTAGGTCCACACACATACATTCCGATGTATCCCGGAGTTGTGGGTTCAAACTTTTCTTTCTTTCTAGTAAGACTATTATAAAAGTGGAGATCTTTCATGCCGCAAAAATAGAATTATCCAGCAAATAGGCCTATCAAATTCAAGGGTTATCTGACCTTAATATGGCTGATATTGGATAGTGATCCGAATAGTTGACAGAATGAGTGTGATATTGAATCACATCATAAGAATTATCTGTCAGGATATAATCAATTCTGAGAAAAGGAATTCTACCTGCATATGTACTTCCGATTCCTGATGCTCGCTCTCGAAAAGCATCTTTTAATCCCTCTTTCATCTTATGATAAGTAAATGAAGATGGTGGTTCATTCATATCACCTGCAAGGATTATGTTATAACCTGTCTTTTCTGCATGTTCTTTTATCATAGCTGCTTGCTGAGCCCGGATAACAGCCGTAGATCTGTATTTTGATAAAATGGTTCTGGCTTCGTTCCAGGTTGATTTCTCTTGAAGATCAATATTGTCCAGCATTTTATCTGCAACCTTGGTGATATTATTGGATTGAAGATGAAATGAATAAACCCTGACTGTGTCAGATTCAATGATCAAGTCAGCCCATACACAAGAGTTGGTCCTGGTTCCAAAATCTATCTCTCCCTCATCAATGACAGGGTAGTTGGTGACAATAGCCGTCCTTTTATTATCAATGTCTATAAATTTATATCCTTCAAATTTTTGAAGCAATATATCTTTATGTTTCATATTAAACTCCTGGAGGCAAATGATCCTTGGTTTGGCAGAAGTCATCATATAATCCATAACATCATACAGGGTATTGTCTGTTCCTTTTGTCGTAAGACCTGCAAAAAAATGAGTATTATAACTCAGTATACTGATGTCGTGGCTTTTGATATCCTTGCCATCCGAATTCAATCCTATAAATCCTGTGGTATAGGTCCATCCCAAGACCACACAAAGTACACTAGGTATCATCCATCGTACTTCGTTGAATAACCAGAAGACAATGAAGATACAGTTGGAAAAAAACAACATTGGATAGACCAATCCAAGAGTAGAAAATATCCACATCTTTTCTGGTACGAAGTAGGAAGTGAGGTAGACCAATAGAGTGGCTATGATCACCAGGATATTTATGACAATTAGGATTTTTTTTATGGGGCCCAAGAGTTATTTTTTACTTGCCTGGAATAGAAATTCTTTTTCTTCTTCTGTGAGGCTTTCATAGCCAGACTCCTTTATCTTATCTAATATATTATCAAGCTTGGCTTGAAATGATACCTCATCCTTAGAAGTAGGTCTTTTACGTTCAGTTTTTCTTTCTGATCTGTATTTCACATTTAAAGTAGACTTTCCTTTCTTAGGACGTGAACCTCCGCCCTGAAAAAAGTTTCCTATTTTATTCAATAAGTTATTAACAGGAAGTGCAAGGTCAGTACCTTCTCTGAGCTGTCTCACATAGAAAAAGCCAAATAGTGCACCTCCCAAATGAGCAATATGTCCACCTGTATTGGAAGATCCAGTTACTCCAATGATATCTATTAACACTACAAAAAATACAATATATTTCAACTTTACATCCCCTATGAGTATCAACCTCATGACATAGTCAGGTGCAATAGCTCCTGCACAGACTACAATGGCCATGACCGCTGCTGATGCTCCGAGTGCATAACTACCTATATAACCCAAGAGTTGATAAGAAATCAGATAAGCAAAAGCGCCTACAAGTCCTCCCAATAAATATAAAGGTAGAATACGTTGGTCTCCAATCATGTCACCTACTATCCGTCCAAACCAATACAGGAATAACATATTCCAAAGTAAGTGCCATATATCAGCATGAATCAGTAAATGGGTAAATAAGGTCCATGGCTTAATCAGCAAAGAAAACGGATTGCCCGGTAAAGCAAAAAACTGGATAAATGATAATTGCATACCCGGGTCTCCCCTTAGGAATGCCTTAAGAATGATGAATAATAAAGATACGGCAGATGTTATAATGATCACCCTGGTAATCATATTACCTGACCTGAACGAAAATTTTATATCATCAACAATCGATTTAAACATCACCTTAAGTTAAGCTTTCCCCAAAACAATACCAATAGTAATCCAGCTGCAGCACCAGCAAGATGTGCAAAGTGTCCGATTCCGGTACTTGCACCGCTCATTCCAGAAAACAAATCTATTCCCACAATGATGGCTGCAAGGTATTTGGCTTTTATCGGAATGGGAGGAAATAATAGCATCAAACGCATGTTAGGAAACATCCCTGCAAACGCAAGTGTAACTCCCATGGTTGCACCGGAAGCTCCAAGGCTAGGGGCTCCGGGCGATAATAGCATCTGGGCGACTCCTCCTGCTAGTCCGGCGGCAAGGTATAATATAAGAAATCTCTTGGGTCCCAGAGCAGATTCTACCATTGGTCCCAAAAAGAATAAGACCAACATATTAAAAAATATGTGACTGATATCCAGGTGGGTAAACATATATGTGACCAGCTGTACAGGCTTGAAATTTCCTGATGCAGGGGGGAATAGTAAAAAGTAATCAAGCACCGGTACATTGGCATTCATCAACAGTTGTAGTCCGATGAATACGATAATATTAATCAGTATGAGATGCTTTACAATATGTGTGATTCTCATCATTCTTCAAATCTTTTTTTAATCTCTTCCGTATCTATACTTATGAAACACTTTCTTCCGGAAGGACTTTTATATGGAACAGTACAAGCGAATAATTGATCAATTAATGAAAACATTTCGTCTTCATCCATCGATTTACCTCTCTTAATACAAGTGGAGTAAGCCAGTGAACGAGCCAGGTTTTCAGGAATTCCAAGTTGGAATTCCATATTATTCTCATATTGTTCTAACAGCTGTTCAATCAATACTTTTCCACTATCAATAGATTCAACAACTGAAGGAATACCATGGATTACATAGCTATTATCTCCAAATGGTTCAATCTCGAATCCAAGTCTATTTAATTGAGGAGTTATACTTTTTAAAGTTTCAATCCTGGCCGGATTAAGTTCAATAGCCTCGGGGAAAAGTTGTTTCTGTGATGGTATTCCACTCTGTTCAATGGCTTTTAAATACCGCTCATATAGTATGCGTTCATGAGCAGATTGCTGATCAATCAGTAGGAAGCCTGATTTGATCTGGCTCAATATGTATGCTTGCTGGATCTGATATGGTGGTCTTGATTGTCGACTCTCTACATTTTCATCTTTTCCCAGCTCTTGTTGAGATAGTTTAGATTCTACAGTTACCGGTGTAGGTTGTTCTGTTTCAATTCCGTCATATAAACTCTGCCAAGCCCGCATATTGTCACGCTGAAATTCAGTTCTGGCTGTCTGTAATGTTCCGCTATGTCCTGGCCTTTCAGGAATGGTGGCTTCTTTTCTTGAAGTTAAATTGTAATCTATGTCAAAATCAATTGTTGGAATTACATTGTATTGCCCCAAGGCATGCTTGATTGATACTTTTAGATAATTGTAAACCAGTCTTTCTTCTTCAAATTTTATTTCTTGCTTGGTGGGATGAACATTAATATCAATCCTCGCCGGATCCATTTCCATGAAAATGATGTAAAATGGATAATACTCTTTGTTCACAAGCTCATCATAACAACTCCTGATGGAGTGATTCAGGTAATTGCTCTTAATGAATCGTTTATTGACAAAAATGTATTGCTCGCCCCTGGTTTTTTTTGCGGCTTCCGGTTTACCCACAAAACCCTGCAATGACATATGATCTGTATCTTCATGGACTGGGACAATCTTTTCATTGTAAGATTTACCAAATATGTTGATAACCCGCTGTCTCAAATTTCCTTTCGGTAGATGGTAGATTTCGTTTCCATTGTGGTGAAGGCTGAAGAAAATATCAGGATTGGCAAGAGCCATACGATGAAATTCATCCATGATGTGCCTTAACTCTACAGGGTCAGATTTTAGAAATTTTCTTCGGGCCGGTACATTATAAAAAAGGTTTTTAACGGTAAAGGTAGTGCCCGGAACTGCCTGGCAGAACTCTTGCTTCTTAATATTAGAAGCTTCTATAACCAGATGTGAACCAAGTTCCTGTTCGTGTGGGCGGGTTATTACTTCCACTTGTGCGATGGCTGCTATGGAGGCAAGTGCTTCACCCCGGAAACCCATGGTTTTGATTTGGAATAGGTCATGAGCAGTCCTTATCTTGGAAGTAGCGTGTCTTTCAAATGCCATGCGTGCATCAGTTTCTGACATGCCTTTGCCGTTGTCGATAACCTGTATGGTCGTTTTTCCGGAATCCTTAATAATTAATTTTATCTCGTCGGCACCAGCATCAATGGCATTCTCCATCAATTCTTTCACGACAGAAGCAGGACGCTGTATCACCTCTCCGGCTGCGATCTGATTGGCTATTGAATCTGGTAAGAGCTGAATGATGTCAGCCATTGCAATTGCATCTTTTTAATTGTTCAATAAAGTATTATTGATAACGTAAATATGATAAAATGTATGTAGGAAGGATCAATTATTCCCTAAAAAAGATTCCATCATCCTATTTAGTGTATCTGACTTCAATATTAAGTAAGTTACCAGGAATAGAACAAATATTATCGATATGAGCCTGATATTAGCCGACCGTTCTTGCGATCGTTTATAGGAAGAATCCCCTCGATATTTGTTTCTGAGGCCTGAACGTATGCGATCTTTTGCAGAATCTGTATCATCTAAATCCTTATAAGAATCGACTATTTTATCCAATTCTTCCTTCTTCGGATCATAAAACCTCGGGATGTAATCGAAGCGTTTATGATTGGGTCGCTTATTGAATTTCAAAAATGACATAATAATTTACGATGTTGTATGATAGAACAAAAGACTACCATTATTAGTTCTTAGATGCAAGATTCACCATTAGGGGTGTGTCTTACAACTTAGAAGTTAGTAAAAGATCGAGGCTTGAATTTTTAATCCCAAACCTCTTGCTTAAATATTCATTTGTAAGTTTTCCTTTATACGTATAACACCCATTTCTGATTCCTTTATGATGGAATAGTAGACCTTCTATATTGATAGATTCACCGGCTTTCAGTAATAAGGGTGTTATGATATTACTTACTGCGACTGAGGCAGTACGACTCACCTTAGAGGACATATTAGGTACACAATAATGAATCACTCCATGCTTGACAAATGTCGGCTTACTATGAGTGGTTAACTCTGATGTTTCGATGCATCCTCCCTGATCAATACTTATGTCAATGATTACAGCTCCTTCTTTCATCTTACTTACCATTTCTTCAGTAACCATGATTGGTGTCCGTCCGTGACTGGAATGTATGGCTCCGATTACAACATCAGCACTCATCAATTGGTATCCGAGATAAACAGGATTTACAGATGAAGTGTGTAGTTGACGGCCAATGATGGACTGTAATCGCATTAATTTTGAAATGTCGTTGTCAAATATCCTTACTGAAGCACCCAATCCCAATGCCGTTTTTGTAGCAAATTCTCCTACAACTCCAGCTCCAAGAATGACTACTTTAGCAGGTGGAACGCCGGATATTCCTCCGAGCAGAACTCCTCTGCCTCCTTTGGTATTGGTAAGTAGTTCAGCTGCTGTAAGCATGGCACTCATGCCAGCCATTTCACTCATGATTCTGACAATAGGAAATGTATCGTCATCTGACTGGAGATACTCCATAGATAATGCTATCACTTTTTTAGCAAGGAGTTTCTCAATGTAGGCAGAAGTGAGACTGGGAATTTGAAGGGGTGAAATTAATATCTGATCAGGATGCATATCATCAATCTCTTCCAATGTCGGAGGAGCAATTTTAACAAGTACCTGAGCTTGAAATACCTCTTTTCGGCTGTGAACAATGGTAGCTCCAGCTTCAGAATAATCATGGTCAGTAAAATTGGATTTACTGCCTGCTTCTGATTCTACAATGACCTGATGACCGTACCCTACCAAGGTGCGTATTGAATTAGGGACCAGGCTTACCCTGCTTTCATTGGGATCTGTCTCCTTAGGAATCCCTATGGATAATTTGTCTCTTTTTCTGTCAACTGCAAGGGTTTCAACCTGTGTCTGGTATTGTCCCTCAGTGAAAAATTCACTGAAACTGTATTTCTTTTTTCCGTCGCTCATGGTTGTGCATCAATCTCGTACATATGCAATCTCCTTGTAAATTTACCCAAATTTTCGATTTCAATCTTTAAGTATGGTAGAGGTATTATATCCTCAATTATTTGTGGCCATTCGATAAGGCATATGCCTTCATCATATAGGTAGTCTTCTATTCCTATTTCCTGTGCTTCATGTATATCCTTAAGACGATATAAGTCGATATGATAAATAGGCCCTAACTCGCTTTTATATTCATTGATGATGGAATATGTCGGGCTGGAAATATTATCTGATACACCTTGACTTTCGCACAGTTTTTTGATAATGGTTGTCTTTCCGGAACCCAGATCTCCAATAAAGGAAACCACCTTCCAATTATACCATTGATGGGTGTTCAAAATATGGATAAGTTCTTCTATCCCATTTAAATCATAAGTATGTTGTATATCATTCATGTATACATGCAATAAAGCTGAATATCATATTAAAATAAATTCGGATTTTGCCGCGTAAAAATAAGCAATATTACCGAGGGTCATATAAGTGGTTTGTGCTATATTTTCCGTATTTTTGCACATTCTATTTATTTCAATTAAACAGACGATAAAATGAGTGATAAGCAGCAAAATTATGGTGCTGATAATATACAAGCGTTAGAAGGGTTGGAGGCAGTAAGAAAGCGTCCCGGGATGTACATCGGAAGTACGGATACAAAGGGATTGCATCACCTGGTATGGGAAGTCGTGGACAACTCCATTGATGAGCATCTTGCAGGTCATTGTAGTCACATAGATGTTGTAATTCACGAGGGTGAATCAATAACAGTTAAGGATAATGGAAGGGGCATCCCTGTTGATATGCATGCCAAATTGAAGAAGTCAGCTCTTGAGGTCGTTATGACCGTACTTCACGCAGGTGGAAAGTTTGATAAAGATAGTTATAAAGTATCCGGTGGATTGCATGGAGTAGGGGTGTCTTGTGTTAATGCATTATCATCCCACCTTAAAGTGGTAGTTGATCGAGAAGGTAAGAAATATGCTCAGGAATATAGGAAAGGAAAACCCCAGGAAGATGTGAAAGAAATTGGTGTTTCTGAAGCTAATGGTACGACGGTTACCTTTACTCCTGATGAAGAGATATTTGATGAACTGAATTATAAATATGAAGTTCTGGCCAATAGATTGAGAGAATTGGCATATCTCAATAGTGGTCTTAATCTCTCATTGATAGATGAAAGGGTAAAAGAAGAGGACGGCAGTTTTAAGAAACAAACCTTTTATTCCGAGGGCGGCCTTAAGGAATTCGTTAAGTATCTGGATGAAGGAAGGACTCCTTTAATTGTCGAGCCAATCCATGTTACAGGTAGAGAAGAAAATGTTGAAGTCGAGGTTGCCATGCAATATAATACTGGCTATCAGGAACACATCTTCTCATTTGTGAATAATATCAAGACCAGGGAAGGTGGAACTCATGTTAATGGTTTCAGAAGAGCGGTTTCAAGAGAGTTTAAGAAGTATGGTGATGACAATGGGATGTTCAGTAAATTAAAATTCAACATCTCAAGTGAAGACTTCAGAGAAGGATTGACATCAGTTGTTTCAGTAAAAGTACCTGAACCTCAATTTAAGGGGCAGACTAAGGGTGAGTTAGGTAATTCTGAAGTTACTGGTATTGTTTCCAGAGCAGTAGGTGAGGTGTTGAAATACTATCTCGAGGAAAATAAGGACCAGGCCAAAAGAATAATAGAAAAAGTAATTATTGCAGCAACTGCCAGACATGCAGCCAGGAAAGCAAGAGAAGCGGTTCAACGGAAAAACGTGCTTGCAGGAGGAGGACTTCCAGGTAAATTGTCAGATTGTTCTTCCAAAGATCCAGTGGAGTCGGAGATATTCCTTGTTGAGGGAGATTCAGCAGGGGGTACAGCCAAGCAAGGAAGAGATCGTAACTTTCAGGCCATCCTTCCTCTAAGAGGTAAAATCCTTAATGTAGAGAAAGCCCTTGAATATAAGATTTACGAGAACGAGGAGATTAAGAATATGTTTACAGCACTTGGTGTAACCATCGAAGAGAAAGAAGGAGCAAGAGTGTTGAACATAGACAAACTTAGATATTACAAGATTGTAATCATGTGTGATGCGGATGTAGATGGTAGCCATATCGTAACATTGATTCTAACATTTTTCTTCAGATATATGATTCCTCTGATTGAGCAAGGTCATATTTATATCGCTGCACCTCCATTATATCAGGTAAGCAAAGGAAAACAATCTGTTTATTGCTGGGATGAAGAAGAAAGGGCTCAAGCTGTAGAAACCTTTAGGAAAAATGGAGGGGCTGATCCAAAGATTCAGCGTTATAAGGGTCTCGGAGAGATGAATGCAGATCAATTATGGGAAACCACCATGGATCCTGATACCAGGATTTTACGTCAGGTAACCATCGATGATGCTCTTGAAGCTGATAGGGTATTTTCAATGCTAATGGGTGATGAAGTTCCTCCTCGTAGGCAGTTTATTGAGGAGAATGCCAAATATGCAAATATTGATGTGTAGGGATATGATCATATCCTAATCCTGATTTGATAGAAAGATTACGTTATTATATCTATTTTAATCAATAATGTCCATGAGATGTTTTATTCTCATTATAGAATATTTTGCTTCTTCTAAACCATCCATTATGAAACAGTTTGTCTTTTTAAGTACATCATTATTAATTTTATTTACATCATGCGAAATGAAAGAAGACACATCCTTTCAACCTGCATCATATACCATAGAACAATTCTATGATAATGTAAGAGTGACAGGAGGCTCATTTAATAGTGATGCCAGTAAATTATTAGTGTCGAGCAATGAGAGCGGAATATTTAATGTGTATTCACTTTCTGCAGATGGTAAGGAAAAGAAAGCACTTACTGATTCCAATGAAGAATCACTTTTTTCCATTGGTTACCTGCCTGATAGTGATGACTTTTTATTCTCGGCGGATAAAGGAGGAAATGAAATCTCCCATATTTATTTGCAGAAAGCTGATGAAGAGGTAGTAGACCTCACTCCGGGTGAGAATGAAAAAGCCAATTTTGCCGGCTGGCACAAGGACCTTGAGCACTTTTACTATGTCTCTAATGAACGGGATGCCAATTACTTTGATATGCGGAAAATGAATATCAAAGATATGACATCTGAATTGGTATATGAAAATACAGATGGACTTGATATTGCCCAGCTTTCGTATAATGAAAGGTATCTGGTTCTTACAAAGCCAATCACTACTTCTACCAATGAAATGATCTTAGTAGATACAGAGACGGGAGAAAGAACCAATCTTAATACAGTAGAAGGCGCATATTCACCACAGTTTTTCACTCTGGATGATAAAAATCTATACTTCCTTACTGATGGTGATGGAGAGTTTCAATCATTAAAGAAATATGACCTGGAATCACAAGAAGTAGTGGATGTGTACAGCACCGATTGGGATATATGGTATGCATATGAATCATGGAATGGAAAATATCGAGTGATGGGCATTAATGAAGATGGAAAAACTACGGTAAAGTTGATGGATGCAAAGACCGGTGATGAGATTGCATTTCCGGATGTAGATGGCAAAAGTGTAAGTAGTGTTTCTATATCGAGAGATGAAAAAAAGATGCGGTTGGTTGCTGCGGATTCCAAGTCACCAAGTGATCTTTATGTCTATGACCTGGCTAGTGAAGAGTTAACCAGATTGACCAATACATTAAACCAGCAAATGAAAGCAACTGATCTGGTTGATGGTACAGTAGTCCGATATAAGTCCTTTGATGGATTGGAAATTCCTGCTATCTATTATAAGCCTCATCAGGCATCTGTGGATAATAAAGTTCCTGCATTGGTTTGGGTTCATGGTGGTCCTGGAGGGCAATCGAGATTAAGCTTTTTTGAATTGGTTCAATATATGGTCAACCAGGGATATGCTGTCCTTGCTGTAAATAACAGGGGCAGCTCCGGATATGGAAAGACCTTCTTCAATATGGATAATAAGAAACATGGAGATGTAGACCTGAAAGACTGTGTATATGGAAAAAAATATCTACAGACTCTGGATTATATTGATTCTGAGAAAATCGGGATTATTGGAGGTTCCTATGGTGGTTATATGACCATGGCTGCACTTACTTTCACCCCTGAAGAATTTGATGTTGGAGTGAATATTTTTGGTGTAACCAATTGGCTGAGGACTCTAAAATCCATTCCGCCATGGTGGGAATCCTTCAAAGATGCATTGTACGATGAAATGGGAGATCCGTTTTCAGCTGACAGTACAAGATTGTATAATATTTCACCTCTTTTCCATGCTCAGAATGTAACAAAACCTTTAATGGTGTTGCAAGGAGCCAATGACCCGAGAGTCCTTCAAGTTGAATCTGATGAGATCGTAGATGCAGTCAAGGCTAATGGCGTGCCGGTTGATTATGTCCTCTTTCCGGATGAAGGACATGGATTTAGAAAAAAGGAAAATCAAATCAAAGGATACGGTGACATTGTAAAATTCCTGGATAAGTATCTGAAAGGAGAGGATCTGGTTGCAGATTAAAGAGTCCCTTGTCATTAGTATGAAGATTTATTATTCTGATCAACACCCTGTTCCTGATGAAATCAAGGAAATGCTGGAAATGAATGCGCTCAGCAAGACTATGATTTCTGATTCAACTATCAATGACATCTATCTTGAGGAAGGACGTTTAAGAATAATAGGTGCTGACGCTATTAAAGAACATCTTATAACTTTGATCAGAGAGGTGAAGCAAGGGTGGTATTGTCAATGCTAGGGTAAACTTTGAAAAAACAGCCCATAATGAACAGATTAATAATAATGTATTTGAGTTGGCAATTTCATGACTAAAAAATAATCGAGATATAAATGGTCTCATTGTAAACGATAGTTCAGAAAGTTAATGGCTTTTATTATTAAAGGTTATTAAAGAAAAAGTATCTTAACTGGAATAAAATTCATCAGTAATGAGATCACTATTTCTTTTATTGGCCCTAATATTCACCTCACTTTCAATCAATAGTCAATCAATTGACATGTCCTTATTTCAAGGTCTTGAACCAAGAAATATAGGGCCTGCAGGAATGAGTGGAAGGATTACAGCAATTGACGTTGAATTGTCAGACACAGATAACATATATATCGGGGCTGCAGCCGGAGGTGTATGGAAATCTGAAAATGCTGGTCATACCTTCACTCCTAT
>JABDLO010000110.1 GCA_013002995.1 Saprospiraceae bacterium
GGGGGGCTTAAATCAAATATCAAGTACGGTCGTTCCTCCCTCTTTTTATTTTGAAAGCATCAATTAGAATAAATTCTATTGATACTTTTTCAAAATAAAAATGCCGCTCATTGAGCGGCACTTGATATTTGATTTGCGGAGAGTGAGGGATTCGAACCCTCGATACCCTTTTGGAGTATACACACTTTCCAGGCGTGCGCCTTCGACCACTCGGCCAACTCTCCTAAATGGAGTGCAAAAGTCCGAAATCTTTTCTGATTGACAAAAGAAGTGTCAATTATATTCTGTTATATCTGACTATTGTGGATGAAATAGCCTCATTGCATTTTCTGTAGTTATCCTTTTTACAGTATTAACATCCACTTTTTTGACTTCAGCAATCCGATTTACAATATAAGTCAGATAGGAAGGCTCATTACGCTTACCACGAAATGGGGCAGGAGTTAAATACGGGGCATCCGTCTCCAGAACAATGAATTCAAGTGGAATATCTGCAACCACCTTGTCTACTCCGGCATTCTTAAATGTCACAACTCCTCCGATTCCCATTAGAAATTGCATATCCATGATCCGTTGTGCTTGATCAAAAGTACCATTGAAGCAATGGAAAATTCCTCGATGTGTACCATCTTGCATTTCTTCACTTATTCCGATGGTTATATCAAGAGAATCTCTGGAATGCACAACATAGGGTAATTCTATCTCAGCTGCCCACTCTATCTGAGTGCGGTAGGCGTTTTCCTGTTCTTTAACATGGGTCTTATCCCAATAAAGATCTATTCCTATTTCCCCAACACCTACATAATTGCCATTGTATAATCTTTCTTTTAACTTCTTTAATTGGTCTTTATAATCTGATTTTACAGAACAAGGATGGAGTCCCATCATTGGAAAGAACCTCGTAGGAAAATCCTCAACCAGTTTATCAACCTGGTTCATGCTCTCGATATCTATATTAGGTAGATATACTCTCTCGACGCCTTCGTTATTCATTCGTGATATCATTTCTCCTCTGTCATCATCGAAGTGTGATAAGTAAACATGTGCGTGTGTATCAATCATTGCATCCATATGGTAGAATAAATGTAACTCGTTATTAAAAAGTTGCAAAAATAATGAAGGCTACCATAACCACCTCCTGATCATAAGGAATTACATTTGCATAATATGGCCAAGAAAAAGAAAAAGTATTACGTTG
The DNA here is from genome assembly GCA_013002995.1 of Saprospiraceae bacterium. Classification (GTDB taxonomy): domain Bacteria; phylum Bacteroidota; class Bacteroidia; order Chitinophagales; family Saprospiraceae; genus JABDLO01. The sequence goes on from JABDLO010000110.1 coordinate 1,199, forward strand.
TGTGGGATGGCAATGAACCGGGGATCTACGAAACCTGGGGAGAAACACAATTACAGATCAAAGGATACCCCAATGCCAAGTATAAATCCTTTAAAACCCTGGAAGAAGCGGAAGCGGCATATCATGGTAATTATGAAGATAATATCAGCAGGGGAAATAAAAAGAAATCTATTACAACCATGGATCACGCATTCAACCCTGACATCATAAAAGACAGCATCAGCGTTGATGCAGCATGCAGTGGGAATCCCGGAAAAATGGAATACCAGGGTGTTATGACCATCAGTGGCCAACAGTTATTTCACGTAGGGCCACTTGAAGGCGGTACCAATAACATAGGAGAGTTTTTAGCTTTGGTACATGCAATGGCTGCACTGGAAAGAAAATCTGATGACAAAACAGTCATTTATACAGATAGCCGTACTGCAATGGCATGGATCAGAAATAAAAAGGTGAAGACTACTTTGAAACGCACGAGATACAACCATAAAGTATTTGAGCTTATAGAGCGAGCGATTAAGTGGCTGGAGAAGCATAAACACCGAAATCCAATTGTTAAATGGAAAACATCGGAATGGGGTGAAATCCCTGCGGATTTTGGAAGGAAATAATACTATACTGGAAATTTCAATCGGTAATCAGCCTTAACATTGCCTTTTCTGATAGCTTCAAGTTTTCTCTTAATTAACTTACGCTTCAGTGGCTTCAGTTTCTCAGTAAAGAGTTTTCCTTCTAGGTGATCATATTCATGTTGAACCACCCGGCCTGTAATTCCGGTAAATGTTTCAATATGTTCATTAAAGTCTTCGTCCATGTACTTCAGGGTCAATGTATCCAGGCGTTCTACATCACCTCTGATATGAGGTATAGAAAGGCATCCTTCTTCATAGGTCCATAGGTTTCCATCTTCTTCTACAATCTCAGCATTGATAAAAGCTTTCTTAATCCCCTTTTCTTTATCATCGTCTTCCATCACTTGTTGTGTATCCACAAGAAATAGCCTTATTGACCGGCCGATCTGCGGAGCTGCAAGCCCCACTCCGTCAGCATGATACATGGTATCCCACATATCCTGAATGAGTTCTGACAATCCCTCATAATCCTTATCAATTGGAAGAGCTTTCTTCTTTAAAACTGGCTGACCGTATGCGAATATTGGTAGTATCATAATTATATGTGTCCGAGATAACGTTGCAAAATTAACACAGCACTGATTTTATCAATATTTTTTTTATCTCTTCTTTTCTTTTTTTTCATTCCACCCTGAATTGCTATTGTCATAGCATCGGATGAAGTAAAGTTTTCATCCTGGTAATCTATCGCAATTCTAGGATGCTTCTCACTTATATACTTGACTGCTCTTTGAATATCTGTCCATAAATGGGTTAGATTACCATCAGCATGAGTAGGCCTTCCAAAAACGATTTTTACTACATGTTCTTGTGTGATATAATCTTCTAAAAATGCTTTGAAATTATCATTTTCAACTGTTTCCAAAGGACTAACTATGATCTGTAATGGATCTGTTGCAGCCATTCCTATCCTTTTACGTCCATAGTCTATTCCCAGAATTCTTCCTTTCACTTTTATGCAGATTACATCTATACAATTCAACAATATGCCAATAAGTTCAATTTTTTCAGCTGTCAGTAATTTGACCGGACCATAAGGTCTCAATTCTCAAGTTATAAAAGGATAAAATAAAAAGACCCCCTCCATCATCATGGAGAGGGGTCCCATCCCAAAAACAGTAATATTTTAAATCAACTCCTTATTGGAGGATTACCATCTTCTTAGTTGCAGTGAATTGTCCCGCTTCAAGCTGGTAGTACATTACACCTGTAGTTTCCAACTCATCCTTCGTAATTCTAATCTGATTCATTCCTGCATTGAAATTATCATGTACCATTTTTACAACTTTACCTGTCACGTCAAATACTGTGAAGGTTACATTCATATCTTTTGGTAACATAAATCTAATCTCTGTAACTTCATTGAATGGATTAGGAGTATTCTGCATCAAACTAAACTCTTCAGTTGAGTTTTCAACATTCAATGTTAAGCTCATAATATCCTGAACATTGTTATATACCTCTGCAGTTAGCGGATTATCAACTATGCTCATTGTATTAGCGAGGCTTCCCTCTCCTTGTGATTCAATTTCTAATGTGAATAATACATCACCTTCATTGACAGCTATTGGAGTTGAAGTATTCCAACTCAAGGTCACTTGTCCTTGATCCTGATTATTAAGATTCATATTAGCATTGGTCATATCCATTAGTCCTCCTTCTACTCCAACAATGGTGATCGAAGGATCAATTGCCAATGTTGCCTGAAGACCTATCAAGTCATTGTAATCACCTGCTTTCACATCTACAGCGATGGTTTCACCATCTGTGCATGTTGCATTATCAACGGTTAAATTGAATACTTGATTACTTCTTGTTGTAGTTCCTCTCTGTAGTTTGCTTGTTGTAGCATTGTTATTGACGTCACCAATCTTAACTCCCATGAAGTTAACAACCATGTTGTTGTCTAATGTTTCGATCTGGTAAGTTTCAGGATATCCCAAGTCAAGTGCTTCGTTAGCATCCGCAAAACCATGACCCTGATCTACAAATTTCCAAGAGTCATTATTAGAAAAGTCATCATTGATACCTAGGATCAATTTCCTAAGTTCGAGAATATCTGATGCTGAAATTTTTCCATCTGCATTGATATCAGCCGCAATCATCTTATATGGTGATTCAAACTTATCAATGCCTAGTATGTGTCTCTGGATATAAACAAGGTCAAGTGTAGATACTCCATTGTCTGGATCATCTGTCTTAGAAGGAACAACTTCATATGTACCACCAGTTGACATATCTGCAAATGCATATTGTCCATTGGTATTGGTCATCTGATCAGATAATTCACTTCCTACAAGAGCAACACTTACTTCTTCAATCTGAAGGGCGTCTTCAGTTGCAATTGCACCACTTACAGAAACTCTTTGGCCTCCACCGCCTGCACCACAAGCCATCATATTATCCTGTACTGACAATGAAGTGATACAGAACGATTGTATAATGCTATCCATAGGAGTGATTACAGAAGCGTAAATTGTTACTTGTTGGTCACCTACGTGAGAGCAATCGAAAACCATATTGCTGTCAGCAATATCAGGAGTGAAAGAAAGGAATACTTCATAGCCTTCACAAGTGTGGAAGCTACCAGCATCAAAGTCACTAGCCCATAGTTCAACCATACCTCCATCGACAACACCATCGTTATCTTCATCAATAGGCATTAAGTCAACTGCTAATCCGTTGATACAGTAAGGTGTCGGAGCCTTACAGTTAACGATATCAAATAATTGATCAATTGTAGTTTTATTACCACAGAAATCGATGAATGTCCATTCGATTCTGTGAGAACCGATAGGATATGTTCCTGTAGCTGAGATAGAATTTTGAATTACTGTACCAAGTACATCTTCTGAGAATATGTCGAAAGAGCCGTCGTTATTCGCATCAATTTTCCATGATGCCTTGAGTGTAGCTGTACAATCATCTGTTGCAGTTGCATTTAGTTCAATAAAACCATCTGTGCAAGTAGGATCAAAAGTACATACTTCTACTCTTGGATAAGTTCCAGTGATTATTGGGTCAACTTCATTATTAACCTTAATCACTTGCGTCCATGTCCAGAAATCGTAGATGCTGTTACCAGTAGGATTACCTGTTCCGGTAACATCCTCCTCAAACTGACACCAATCGATCACTTTCCACTTTCTTAGAATCTTGAAACAAGCATCTCCTTCATTATTATTGAATGGGAAGACATGATCTTCATAAGATGTTCCTATAAGATTACATTCATCCTCGTCATAAGTAGGATATCCAATCTCATCAGGATGGAATTCTCCACTTGTAGGATCCTGGCAACCAGTGATAAGTGTATCACGAGGCCAAGTAATATCAGTCAAACCATCGAATGGATCACTGTTTTTGATAGTAATTGTCTGTGTACATTGATCAGTTCTTCCTCCTGCATCTGTAGCTGTAAATGTTCTATAAATGAAACCAAGGTTACATTGGTCTATAACCTCTACTGAATCAACAGTCACTCTAACAATACAGTTATCCTCTGCATAACCATCTGTCAGTGCTCCTATACCTCCTGCCCAATCAATCAAATAGTCATCATGAATTGTGATAGGCTCGATGTCATCTTTATTCTGTTGAACTGTACCAAATACTGAGTGATCAGTAAAGTTAAATCCACATTCAATGGTTAAATCCGGAGGACAAACAATCTTTGGTGGTAATTTATCTTGTATTTCTACATTAACCATACAGTCGTTATAGTTACCAGCTTTGTCATAAACTCTGAAGACAACCATGATATCTGTACGTCCTACATCTTCACAACAGAACTTGACATATTCACCAAATTCATCATCTTCTGTAGTATCTCCGTCTTCATCTTCATCACATACATCACCATCCATTCTTCTTACTTCAAAGTGACCAAGCTTACACTCATCATAACTTCCATCATCAAATACAGAAGCATGAGCCCAGGCTACACCATCAGTAGTTAATGAAACAACTGTAAATTGATCACAGATAGCAACAGGAGGAGTTTTATCTTCAACAAAGACTTCTGTGACGTCCTGGCTTGAATTACCACACTCATCATAAGCAGTGAAAGTAAGTATATTTAATCCTGTATCTAATGGTACAAAACCACCTTCAAATCCAGGTATATACCCAGATCCTCCACCTGTCCAGGCTAAATCTACTGTAACTTCTTCTGAGCAGTTATCATCTGTCTCTAAAGCAGCGATATATACATCTGCTCCACAGTTATAATCATTGGTAGAAGCAGTAATATTATCAGGAGCAGTTAATTCTGGTCCTTTATCATCAACAATTTCAATAACCTGGAATAGCTCTGAAGCTCGCTGTGGTGATTCACAAGACCACTCAATGATAGACCATCTTCTCATTATTTTGATGACACAACCATCATTAAAGATTTCCTGATCATCGTAGTTAACCAATAAGTTACAGAATTGGTTATCATTTGGATATAACTTATAGGTAGAATCCATAGTAACATATTCCGGAACTCCAGTACCAGGGAAACCATTTCCCGGAAGTGGAGAAGGATTTCCTAAATTATCTTTAGGATAATCATCGTCACACTGAAGTCCAGTATCGGTACTTTTTAATAATGAAGGAGGTGTGGTCATATTATCCCAACCCTGTGTAACATCATTCCAATCAGGTAATCTTTCTACAAAAAATTCAAATGTACAAGGTTCAGATTCATTTCCGCTTAAATCAGTGGCAATATAAGTTCTTGTAACTTTCATCAATGTATCAGGACCATAGTCTGAACAGTTATTGGTCATAACTACTTCGTTAACAAGGTCTATTGACACATCATCACCATCACAATCCATTTCTATCTGTGGTTCATAGTCGATTAGATCATAACAATAGAAAGGGCCCATAACCTCTTCACAGATAATTACAGGTGCATACTTGTCCTCTACTGTGACCCAACCCCAACAAGAATTGCCAGATTCTTCAACAACTTTGTATTGAAGTTCTTCGCCTACGTGATCGAAATTGATTTCACCGGTTTCGTTAATAAGGTTTCCATGGTGATCGAGAATGTGTACTTCAAATACACCACCTGTGCAAGTAGTCTCTTCACCGTTTAGTAAATCCACAGCATCTAATGTCACAGTACAATCAGTACCATCCAGGGATACATTAATCCCTCCATTACACACTAAGGAACACTGTGCATCTAGTGATGCATTGAATACAACAGCTAATAGTATAAGTGTTAAGTTCCTAAGCTGTTGAGTCAAAAACGTAAAATTCGTTTTCCTCATGAGATCCATTTTAAATGTTTAAAAAAGTTTTACTGTCTTGGGATAGCTTACTAAAGAAACTATTGCCCAAGTACATAGCAAGTCAATGCTATGCAATGCACACTTTGTGCATTTCTCTTTGGATCTATTATAATCTCAGGAAATGAATAATACAGACGCAAAAGTGCATCTGTAAGGAAAGGTTGTAGTTTTCTATTATCGGATATATTACAAAAAATTATATATCCACCACAAATATAGAATAGTCTTAATATGTTATACTACCCTATTCATGGTATTTTTCATATTATTATTATTTAATATATAATAAGCTAAAATATGTCTTAAAGCCAATAGGAAAGGGCTAGACAGCAAAAAGCCCCCTCCCGTACAAGCCGGGAAGAGGCCATCCCAAAAACCGATTTTGTCCTAACTCAATCAGTCATGAGTATCTGCTTGATCAATTATGACTACTCAATTATGATCATTTTCTTAGTAGCTGAGAATTCACCACTCTTAAGAGTATAGTACAATACTCCGGTTGTATTAAGATCTTCTTTGTTAAGCTTGATCTCGTTATAACCTTGAGCATAAGCACCTCTTACAGTGGTTACAATCTTACCTGCTACGTCATATACTGTAAGGGTAGCATTACCACTTGATGGTAATTCAAATCCTACAACAGTCACTTCATCAAATGGGTTAGGCTCGTTCTGATCAAGTCTGAAGCTTTGAGCATCTTCACCATTAATGGTTAAGTCAACTGTATGGATATCTAGCCCTTCTCCTACATAACCTTCACTATTCAATACGCTATTAGTCAAGCTGATCATGTTACTGATAGTACCTGATTGTGTAGCTACTGCAGATAGTGTGAATAGGTTGTTAGAAGTACCAAGTCCTTCCATATCTGAGTAAGAAACTGTTACTGTATTCTCATCGAGAATTCCAATGTTAGCTTCGCTCATATTGGCATCACCTGATTCTACTGACTCAATTGTCAATCCATTCAATTCTAATGTGAACTGGTATCCGTATACTTTATTGAAGTCGTTGGTTGAGAATGTAAGATCAACTAATTGACCTTCAGTTACATTCTGCTCTTCTAATCCAATAGTTATAGTTCCGGCACTTCTAGTTTGAGTACCAAGATCTCTAGCATTGGTCTTAGCAGTAGCGTTAACATCACCAATCTTAACAGCAGTGAAGTCTTCGTTCAACATGTTGGCATCAAGATCCTGAATGTTGATTACTTCATTGAAGTCAGTTAATGCGTTATCTACTGTAAGAGTTTGAGCTTTCTCAACGAATCTCCAGCTATTGTTAGTTGGGAACTCTTTGTATATACCAAGAATTGTTTTTCTCAATACTACAAGGTCAGTTCCTGAAACTCTTCTATCACTGTTAATATCAGCAGCAATTACTTTGTAAGGACTATCGAAAGAAGTGATTCCTAAGATGTGTCTCTGGATCAATACTAAATCAAGAGTACTTACACCTTCAGTGTCGTCACCATCTTTAACAGCTGAGATATCATAACCATTGTACATTGGGTTACTTGCAAAAGCAAAGTCACCATCGTTTCCAGTTGATACTGTCAACTCGTACTCAGGATTTGAAAGATTCTCTAAAGTAACTTCTACTTGAGATACATCACTGTTTTCTTCAGTTGCGATGTTACCAGAAACAGCAGCTCTTGCTCCAGCTCCGTCACAGTCGCCTTGGTTGTTAACCAATGTTAATTCAACTGAACACCAGTCGTAGTTTAACTTCTCATCCCATACAGTCATTCTAACATCTATAGGACTTGCAGCATAATCATCACAATCAAAGATTCTTGCTGATGAATTGTCAGCAGGTCTCCACAATTGTGCATCACCTTCAAGATATTCTGCTTCAGTAGCTTCTTCACCAGCACCTTTAAAGTAATGTTCCTCACCAAGTTTTGTTAATACAGGATTTTCTTCATTGAAAGTATAAAGAAGATCGTCTTCATGAGTACAGTTGTCTGTACTTCCTACGTTGAAGTCTCTAGCCCATAATTCCACTTGATTGTTGGCCATTAAAGCACTACTCAAGCTTACACAGTAAGGAGTTGGAGCTTTCTTGTCAACGATCATTATGTTTCTGATCTCTTTATCAACGTTTCCACAACCGTCATATACGATGTATCTTACATCATAGCTTCCCATAGGACCTTCAAATTTTCTAGGTACTCTAGGATTACTATTCTGATCCCATACTTCAAATGCAATTACATCACCAATGATTCTTGAACCATCTGCATTCTCTGTATAAGGAGTCTCATCTTCGAAATCTCCATCATGATCCCAATCAATAGTGATTTCCCACTTGAACCAAGTTAATGGACAAGGTCCGTCACTAGCATCAGTAGCACTAGCATCAAGAGTAACTTCTGTATCACAATCAGCTGAATTAGCAGCATACATTGCATCTTCTGCAGTAATTACAGGAGCTTCTTCATCAATTACCTTAATTACTTCTATATACTTGTAAACACCATTTTGATTATCTCCATCATTTCTTCTCATGTCAGGCCAGTTAACTGGATCCTCACAAAGTAATCCGTCAAGGTAATCATGTCCACCTTCGAAATATCCGTTTGCACTATGACCAGACCATTGACCACCTAGGTCATAGTATCTGTCAAATGCACACCAGTCAATTACGGTATACTCGTTGATAATCTTGAGACAAGCTCCAGACTCAAATCTGAATGTATCAGTCCTGTAAGTCCATCCTATCAAGTCACATGCATCAGCATGCCAATCTAGAGTAACTAATCCATCGAGTTCAGTACAACCAACTTCACTGTAAGAAGGTGGCCAGTTAATATCATCACAATAAAGTGGATTTAAGTCATCTATGTATACATCTAATTCTTCTACAACATGTAATCCTTTAGAATCAGGATTAGTTGCTGTATAAATCAATGTGAAGTACCCACCTGGGCAAGTTGTTTCAACATTTGAAGGATCTAATTCAACTTCTAAATCAACATCACAGATACCAGAAGTAGTAACGTGTCCGGCTAACCACTCATCACTTAAGTAGTAACCTTCGTCAAACTTCTGCTGGTATGGCCAATCACAGTTGATTGTCTCATCTACAACAGTTAATGTTGGTGGCTTAGAAACCTCAACTTTAACATATCCCCAAGTTTCATTGTAGTAGTCAGATTTTCCATCAACTACATCACCGTAAATTGGGTTTCCTTGAGCATCCATTGACATGTTAGCGTTATCCCATACTCTCAACCAAACTTTAACGTATCCAGCGTCAAGAACGCCATCATAGTTTACGTCAACAGTTTCAGCTTCAAGGTCAGCACAACAGAACTTAACATATTCTCCTCTATCAGGATCAATGTCTGAATTACAACCATTAGGAATATCCCAGGAATGTCCAGTGTTGTCATAAGTATCGTTACCAATAACATCACAAGGATATCTTAAAGTACCACAACCTGCATTGTCATTTAAGTAATCAAGATCCCAGTCACGATCTCCTCCGGTTGCATAATATCCGTCTCTTCTGATTTCAAGGTGTACATCTGTACATCTGTCATAAGATCCGTTATCAAGACTAGGAGCAAACATCTTAGCAATACCTTCGTTTTCACCTGGTACATTAGATAAGCTGATTACTGAGAATTGCTTAGCAATTGCTACTGGAGCAACACCATCCCATACATTGATTGTTACAGGAAATCCAGCAGATACATTACCACAACAATCAGTTGCATAGTAAGTAAATACGTGGGTTCCTTTAGGAACATTAAGAGCTACACCACCTTGGATAACAACTCCTGCAGGTCCTACGATAGTAACACCAAATCCATCCATATCACAATTATCAGTGATGGTAGGAGTAGGAAGTGGTAATTCTTCTACAAGACATAACCATGGATCAACACTGAATTTAGTTTCACCTGTTGTACCAGTAATGGTAGGAGGTGTATTGTCTTTCAAGTGAATAATCTGTGGAGCAGGTGGAGTAGATACTTGCTCACACCAGTCAAGATATGTCCAGTTTCTGATGATCTTCTTACTAGTACTGCATGAAGCATCACAAGCTGGAAGTTCAATGTCTTCGTAACTGATAAGAATATCACATACCTGAGCTGTTCCGCTTGAGCAATTAGCATCATTTTGGAAAGCACCTGGTCCTAGTTCAACTACCATACCATCTACTAATACAGAAGGAGCAGCAGGGCCACCAACAGCACCAGGACATCTTGGAGAATCACAGTCACCTTCAAATGTAGGAGGTGTCATGATATCTTGAAGAGTGTGCTTGGTAATGAGATAGTGTAAAGTATCAGCACCTACATTTCCTTTAGCATCTACAAAACTGTAGATCTTAAGGAGTACATCTGGATCAGTACAGATGTCAGCTGGAATATACACATCAGTAGGTCCAATCACCTGTACAGGTAGTGAACAATCCAATAAATTCATTGGATTAATAAAATCAGACTGTGCAGTTGCATCATAAATGCCATCCGCATAGTCAAAACAATCCACTACACACGGAACATCCGCAGGACATGGATTCACCTCAGCAACGGGAGGCAGCTTGTCTTCAACGACAACTGTTCCCCAACAGGAATTGCCTGAAGCGTCCTCTACTGTAACAGTATAAGTACCGCATTCAAGTAGCACATCTGCACCAATGGCAACTGTAGTTACTGGGTTTGTTGAAAAATGCACCATCGTACCGTCATTGGGACCCTCTGTAAACAGACCTGCGGCGACCGTGAACATACAGTCCGCGCCAACAGATACATTAACTTGATCATCACAACTAATTTCATCCTGAGCAGAAACAGAGTTAGTCATGAAGAACAAGCTCATACAAAGAACCAGACACCACGAAAGCGACTTAGTTAATTTGTAATCATAAATTTTCATGAGATTGAGTTTTGGTTAAAAAATTTATTTCTGGTTTATTAAAAGCAAACTAAAAGGCTGTACCTCTACACAACAATCTCCATCTCTGTGTAGAGGTATTACTTTGAGTAACCTTAGAAAATAAAATAGGTAGGAAAATTACAAGAGTGTGTTTCGTCTAATTCTTGGTTATTAAATCGAGTAAAGTTCCTTAGTGTAGTTTTCGTCTTTTTAGTCTTATTAGTTTTTCGTCCTCGTTCTTTAACAAGGTCGTTTTCTTACTTCGTCAAAGACAAAGATACATTTCACATCAAACTAATTTATAACTATGATAGGGTATTTTACACATGAATAATATTCATAATATATAACATCAATCATATCACAGTTATCCATAATTTTATAATAAAATGTATCCCCAATTTAGTGAAAAATAAGGAACTTACGAAGGATAGATTCAATGAAAATGTAAAGAAAGAGTACTGAAAGCTAAATATGATGCTTTAAATCTCACGAGAGAGAAGAGGATCAGATAAGGTCTGATAATACCTTATCATAACCATAGTAATAGAACATAAAATAATAAGATATGTATAGATTTAAATAACAGAAAACTAGAATGTAGATAGATTATTGATTAGAGCTTTTTTTAAAACCTTAAATCTAATGGCCAATAATACAAAAACGATAATCACTATTGACATTAATTAGGTCTAACTAGCTCAAGCGAAACGCTTGAACTTTGAGCGGGAAGAATCGATTGGATTTTTAAATACCAGATTATTAATTAGATGGATTCATAGGATCCGGAGCACTTTCAACAGTAGTTGCCTTTTTCTTATCCTTATTGAAGGAGAATGATACAGACAACTCATGAGCACCATTGTTATAATCCTGGAAAGCTCTGGTACTGATATTGTATGAATAATAGAAATTAAGATTGTCAACTGCAGCTCCCAGTAAGAAGCCTATTCTCTTATCAGCACCCAGTGTATACCCCACAGCTCCTGTAAATTGATCATCCAGGAAGGTAGCCTTCAGATTTAAATCCACATGGGTAGGAATATTATTCAGGCTTTTGATGAAAATAGATGGCTCAAGGCCAATATCACTATTGTTAGCCCTTGTGCTGTACGCAAAATGTGCGATGTACCCTAAATCCCGCTCTCCGGGGTCTCCATCTTCAATATTGATCTTAGAACTGATCAACGAAGGAAATGACACACCGTACTTAAAGGATTCATCATATATACCATACACACCGAATGATGCATCAAAGAATTGATTCCCATCCAATCGCTGTAGTAATGTAGGATCATCAACATCTACTATTTCATTGTTCAATGCAGAGCCGGATACGATGTGTTGTATGTATTCAGTAGATAATCCAAATCCGAGTCTGTTCTTTTCAGAATCTATGGTATAAGACAAGGACAACATTCCTTTAGATGTCTCAAGCGCTCCAAATGAATCTCTGAACAATTGGGCTCCGAATCCAAGCCTGTTGCCTATCGGACCATTGAAATTCAACGTGATTGTCTTAGGTGCTCCTTCAAAGGTAGCCCAGGTATTTCTGTAGTTTAATATCAACTGCTGGTAATCCTGGATACCTGTTGCACCGGGATTCACCAATACAGGATGAATAAAATTCTGGCTGTAGATGTATCGCTCATCAAAATACCTCTGTTGAGATTGAGCTTCTGAGGCTACAGAACCAAAAACAATAACTATAAGTAATATTCTTAATAAATGCATGATAAAAGCATTTTGAGTTTAGTCAATAATTAAAAGTCTCTTAATAAGGTTACCGTACCGGTCCTCAATTCTCTCTGACCTTGTCCATAGTCTACTTCAAGTACCCACATGTAAGCACCTTCCGGCAGGATATCTCCACTATTGTTAGTACCGGCCCAGTCGCTGTTGTATCCATCCTGAGCATAAACAAGAGCTCCTACTCTGTCATATACTTCAAGGCGGGAGGCGTTATCACCACTACAAGTAATAGTCAAAACTTCATTTGCACCATCTCCGTTAGGTGTTATGATTGAATTTGATATGAAACATCCTACTTCTGGTTCTGGATTCAGATTGATATTTTGAACCATAACCTGGCATCCATTGGCATCAGTCACTAATACAGTATATATACCACCAGGGACATTTTGGATAGAGGCTGTAGTTGCTCCATTGCTCCAGGAATATTCATAAGGTGTCGTACCCCCTGAAACAGTAGTGATAGCTGAACCATCACTCGTGCCAGATGAAGTAGCCTTAGTAGGAACTACATCTATCGCAAGTGCATCCGGTTGTGTAATCATTACCGAGACTTCATTCATCTCACCGGTATTATCGGTTGCTTTCACTGTGTATGTTCCTACTCCCAGATCCTCAAAGGTGAACATGCCATCTTCGTTTAAGGTTAAGCTGGCTGTTGAAGCTCCAGATAATTCAATGGTCACAGGATATGCTCCAGATGTCAATGATCCTGTAATCGATCCTGAATCTTCGCCGAAGCATAATACATCATTTCCGGAAACATTATTTAATACAGGTCCTCCACTAGGTACATTGATATCTTCTATTGAACCTGTACATCCGTTGGCATCTGTTACGGTAACTGAATACAATCCGGGTGCAAGACCGCTAGGGCTATCCGTATTTCCGACATCCGGGTTCCACATATAGTTATATGATCCGGCTCCACCTGATACCGACAATTCGATGGCTCCGTCATTTCCATTTTCTGCAGGTGTAACACTTGCAACTGAGATTGATATGGCTGGAGGAGCTCCTACTGTAAAAGTCCGTTCCAGTGTCTGTGCCGGGTTACTTCCATCGGAAATGGTTACATTATAGGTGCCCGGAGCTAAATCCATCAACTCATCACCACCTGTAATGGCACCTGACGGCCCTGTCCATGAATATGAAATTTCTGGACATCCTCCATCTACAACCAGCGAGATGGCGCCATCTTCAGCATCGTCACAACTCGCATCCATTACATCAGATGAAGTTAATTCCAATACTGGAACTTCATCAGATATGGTAAATGAGGCATTGCCAGTACATCCATTTGCATCTGTTACAGTCACTGCATATGTGCCTGGTGACAGATCAGTCGGATCTTCAATATTTCCAAGATTCGGATCCCAGGAAAAAGTATAGGCCCCAGTTCCTCCTGTTACTGTAAGATTAATTGATCCTCCTTCTCCACAAGCGGCATTATCAGCACTTGCTGAAACCCCTATCGCAGCAGGTTCTCCAATGGTCTCTGACCTGGAGAAAATCTCTCCCTGTCCAGGACATGTAACTTTAAATGTATATGTGCCTGCTTCTACTCCCAGCAGGTTACAATTATTAGCTCCTATGGTTCCTGAAGAAACAACTGTTCCCGAGCTGTCTTCCCATGTACATTCACAATCGTCACTTGCACCATCTACTGTTACTGCAATACTTCCTCCTGCTTCTCCATTACAATCTGGTTCTGTGATCGAAACCAATTGATAATTGAGTCCACAAGCTGCAACACTTACCTGGCCAGAGACTAAATTTAAAGGTGAGATCGGTGTTTGAGTCGATCCTCTCACTATTTCTATCATGATGTTGCCATCATTAATAAAGTCAACATTACTGGTAGGTTGCTGTGTACAGTCTCCTACAATATCAAAGCATACTTCGAATAATTCAACACCATCCGCTACATTTACACCGGAACCATCAAATGAATTCCAGGTCAATCTCAACTTATCCGAAGAAACCGGATTAAAGCTAGATCCTGACAACCCTTCCAGGTTGAACCCCTGAACCGCATTAAAAGTCATGACTGAAGGATTCCATTGCAAGGTGAATTGCATGGATGATATATCATCAAAGTTTTCTGTTGTAATACCTACACAAGCTGTGGTTCCCATTCCAGCCTCTAAAGTTTCACCTCTTAGTGTGAAATCTCCCATTCCTCCTTGTTCCTGTATCGTTACCTTTCCTGCTGTATTTTCAAAATCAAGAGATTGACCATTAGAATCAGAAAACTCCACATCGAAGTTTCCAACTGATCCGAAGGTAACATCACTCATATCATTATTACTTCCGACAGCGTCAAAGCATATCTCAAATACTACAAATCCATCATCCAATGTTATTGGATTCTCAGCTGTCGGGTCTGTCCATAAAAACCTGAGAGATCCGCTTCCAGCATCATTTGCATTAAATGCACTTGCACTGAATCCTGGAAGTCCGTCAAAATTCTGAACCCCTGTATACGATAATACAGTAGGATCCCAGATCATTCCGGATTGCAATGACTGAATATCTGCAAAGTTCACTACAGAAACTTCCACGCAGACATTGTTGCCCGCTTCAACTGTTTCCGTCGAACCGACAAATCCAATTTTATCGCCTCCACCATTTCCACCGCAGTCTGTTCCATCAATTTTGGCAAGACCAGGATTAGAGGTAACATTTATTTCTTGAAAATTCTGATCAACAACTTGAATATCGAGCGGATTATCACTCAACACCACATCTGTTTCGTCACATTCATCGCCTACAGCCTGAAGCACAATAGTAAAAAGTCTGGTTCCATCAGCAAGATTCTGAGGGTTGGTACCAGCTTCGTTCCAGGATATGGTTAGTTGACCATCATCGGTGGCTCCATTATCGGGTGTACCGATACTTCCTGAACTAAAATCCGGAAGTTCATTTGTGATGTTGGTTACCGATGTATAGGTATATACTGTCGGATCCCAATTGATGGAATACTGTGTCAGGACAATGTTGTTAAATCCGGCAACGGTAACATCTATTTGTGCTGATCCATTTACTGGAGTATTATCATCAGAAAAGTTGATCTGTACCTGGGCATCCAAAGTATTGGTAAAACACATTCCCAGGAACATCATCAAAGAAAAAATAAGACCATTCTTCATGTCTATTCTTTATGTATTAAGGATTACAAGTTGCAAAATTAATAATATTAATCGTGCTTGAACCCCTGTTATTAAATAAAGTACGTATAATACGTATAATATTATTGGATTATATGTATTGCAAATAATAAGCCAATAAATAAGAACTGAAATTTATCTCAATGGGAAGGCACAGCTAAAGTATGTATTTTTTATTATTCGGTTATTACTTATCAAGAACGTTTGATACCTAATAACGCTGTTATGGCTAGAAAAAATATCATTGTATCGAGTTTTTATCCATCCACATGAAAAGATGCTCTCTTTCAACTTTCAGTATACCGTATTTTATTTACTGTTTACACCATTTTAAAGCATAATCCTGAACTTTATATGTCCGCTGAAAGTTTTATGTTGGTATATATCTAATTTATTTGTTTTCAGAAATAGCATATTATTTTAATTTCACGTTTCGATTTAAGTAAGGGTCAAGAGTTAACCATTATTATTTAGTTTAAAAGTCGCATAATAACTACTTATGAAGAGTCTCATAGCTATCACATTTTTATTTATTACCTGCTCCATCCATGCTCAAGTTGAGAAAAATAATATTCAGATCAGAGAATTGGGTCCGGATGAAATGATTGTCTGCCCTATGGGAGAGCACAGCAGCAACCTTTATTTGCCACCTGATATGGATAGGACTAAATTTAAATCTAGAAAGTCCAGTGTATTTGTAGATTCATTAGATGAAAGTGTTACACCGGAATTTGTTCCTGCAATAGACTTTGTCTTGGATTTTCTTGAAAACTTCATTAGTTCAAACATCCCGATCAATGTGCACTTTGAATTGGCTCAACTTGGAGGAAGTGCTCTCGCAGGAGCGAGGCCCGCATTTGTTGTAGAGAACTTTAATTTTGCTCCTAATAAAGATACCGAATACCCTATAGCCCTTGCCGAAAAAATCTTAGGTAAAGAAATTAACAGGAGTGATCAGCCCGATATTCTTGTGACCATCAATAGTGATTTTGAATCGTGGTTTTTTGAACCCAATAATCCGACTGGTATCAAAACCAATCAGATTGACTTGGCTTCTGTATTAACTCATGAAATCATACATGGTCTTGGTTTCACTGGATTTGCTTTCGTTGATCAGAGTGGAAACGGCTTCCTGGGTGATGAAAATCCAATCGCATATGCCAGGAATATTGAAAATGGAGATGGTGAAGTTTTAGTTAGGGATTATGAGAATGGAACTCCTGAAATGACAGCCCAATTTACCAGCAATGACTTATTTTACAACAGTGAGTCTTTCCAGGATAAGGTTACAAAGCCTGCTTTATACGCTCCTTCTCAATATGCTCAAGGATCCAGCATTTCGCATTTGGCAGAAGTATACAACGGTGGAAGAGAGGCACTAATGACCTTTTCATTTGGAGGTGGTGAAGTGATATACTTCCCAGGAGATTTTACTCTTGAGATGTTGTATGATATGGGATGGGATGCTACACAAATAATTCACGAACCTTCTTTATCTAATGAGGATATTAATGTTGAATATGTGGTATTAGCCGATGTGAATGCAGATTCAGGGTTTGATCCCGCAACATTTAAGTTGCATTACTCAACTGACAATTTTCTTTCAGAGGACATTGTTCTATCGATGGAATTTGATGATGCGGAGCAGATTTATAAGGCGACGTTACCTGCCCCAGGTATAGAAACCCAATATCAGTACTATTTTGAAGTTGTTGATGGTAGAGGAATTAATCGTTCTAGTCCAGGAGGTGGACCTGATTTTTTCTTCACGTATAGTTATGGAATAGATACTGATCCTCCAACAGTGCGTGATGCCAATGAAGTCCAGGTCATCAGTATCTTTAATTCATTTCCAGTGAATGTGACAGCTATAGATTCCTTTTCCGGAGTTTCAAGTGTCTCCTCTATAATCAATATCAATGGTGTTTTAGATACCATTCCACTAAATCGTGCAGAGATTAATAATGGTGATTTCTATTTTGAAACTTATACATACGAAAGAAACTTCATTCCGACCGATATAATAGAATACAAATTTATAGCTATAGACAACAGCTCAGCAGCTAACACTACCATATTCCCAGTGGATTCATTTTTCAAGGCTGAGTATATCGTTGACGATATACCACCCGTTTTAGCCCACGAACCTGTATTGTCTGTTACAAATTTTGATAAATCCTTTAAGATTGCTGTATCCACCTTTGATGACTTCACAGGAATGAGTGAGGTAAAAGGAGTGGTTTTCTTGAATGAAGAAGAGCCGGATACCATTGACCTGGTTTTTTCTCCTACATTATTCGGAGATTTCTATGAAGGTACTTTTATTTTTGAGGAGGAATTCGATCCCAGTGATGTGATTCAATACAGTATATTCGGATCAGATAATGCTTTTGTCCGTAATACCAGCATTCTACCGGAAGATGGAACTACTTACACTGTAGGTATAATTACCATTCCTGATCCTGTTGATGGTTATTTTAATGATTTCAATAATGCAACGACAGATTTTAATGGTTCAGGATTCATTATAGGATCGGTAGCAGGTTTTTCAGATCCTGCAATTCAATCAGCAGACCATCCTTACCCTGAGGGCGGACCAGGACAGGTCGTGGATTTTACCTATGAGTTAATCAGTCCGATCATTGTTTCAGCGGAAGAATCTCTCATTGAGTTTGATGAAATTGCCCTCGTAGAGTTTGGTGCCAATAATTCCAGGTGGCCATCTGAAAATTTCTTTGATTATGTGATTGTGGAAGCAAGAAAGCTAAGGGGAACAGAATACTTCCCGTTACTGGATGGATATGATTGTACCGCACATTCTGACTGGCTTGACAGGTATAATTCAGGCTTAAATGCTCAAGGTATATCTAATGCTACGCCGTCGCCAGATTTAATTAAAGAAAGGGTTATTGAAATCCAGGATAATGGAGACTTTGTTCCGGGTGATACCATCCTGGTTAGATTCAGATTATTCTCTGACAATGCAGCCGCCGGATGGGGTTGGTTGATAGATAATCTAAAGATTCAAAATGAGTCTACCTCTGTAGATGATTTTATAGCCAGTACCAATGTGTCATTGTTCCCCAATCCCGTTAAAGATGGGCTGTTGAATGTAACCCTTGAACTCGAAGAAAACTATGATCAGAGTTTTGTGTCCATATATGACATCTATGGTAAATTGATACGAAGACAACATACGGGTAACATATCCGGAAATACGGTACTACAAGTGAATGTTCAGGACTTGAATCCGGGGATTTATCTGTGTGAGATCAACCTTGGAGAAGGGTCTGTGACAAGGAAGTTTGTTGTGGGTAGATAATTAGCTATTATGATATTGGTTCGGAAGTAAATACTTCGAATAACAAATTGTAAATGGATGATCTATTTACAATCATACCGTTAATGTCCAAAAGGTGTATTATTTTGGGCACTCAATCCATTAATTTTACACCAAGATGTACAGATTAGTTTTTCTCAGTCTGATTCTACTTGCAGCTGGATGTTGTCCCAAGCCTTATCCCAGTCCTGAGGAAAGGACCATGTCATTTAAAGCTAAAGCAGGTGAGATCTTTGAGAATAACATCGTCATTATTCCCAATTCCAGTGGAGAAGTTGCTGTTATGTATACTCAGCCGGAAAGATCCAATAGAAATCCCATGCCCACCTTACAGATTGTAATTTATAACCTTGACACAGATGAGATCCTTCATCGAGCCACTGCTGTCAGGGGAACGGTAAAGTGGTACAGCAATGAAGAGGTGCACATCATGTCTGCTCCCGGGCAAATAAGCCGTGACGAACCAATGGACAAGGGTTATTACTTCAATGTATATACTAAGGAAACCAGAAAATAAATAATCATATACCATTTTCACAATGATGCATTTACCAAATAAAAAAATATTGCTGCTACTGTTTGTAGGATTTACTTTGATTTATTCCTGTAAAGAAGAGACTCAAATGGAAGAAAAGACATTTGCCGGAGAGCTTATAGATGAGAACATGAAGCTTACCGGGGCTTATAATTTTACTGAATACCACAGCAGGATAAGGACTCCCGAGGGTGATAATGGCCCTAATTATCCTTCCAACTATAAGCTGCAGGAATACAATAAAGCCATGGCTAATCTCAGAAGATCAGACAAGACCAGGTCTATGCTGGACTGGAAGGAGCGAGGTCCTGGCAATATTGCCGGAAGGGCAAGAAGTCTATTTATTGATCCATCTGATGAGTCTGGAATGACAGTATATATCGGAAGTGTGGGCGGAGGAGTTTGGAAAACCACCGACGGAGGTAACTCCTGGACACATCTCACAGAAGGATTACCAAATCTCGCTACTGCGACGATTGTAGGTGCACCTTCTGATCCTCAGACCCTTTATATAGGGACTGGTGAGGATTATGGATCAGGAGATGAAATCAGTGGATCAGGAGTCTGGAAAAGTACCGATGGAGGACAGACATGGAATGCACTTCCGACTCCTGAAAATAATGCTTCATTTGGGTCCATCAATAGCATTCTGATTAATCCAGATGATCCCGAACATATAGTCATGGCTGTAAGGGTTAACCGTAATGAAAAAATCAATGGACTATCATCATTTGTGGCCATAAGTACTGATGGAGGACAATCCGTTTCAGCACCGTTTACCCGTGGATCTGGGAATATCCAACAGATTGTAGCTGACCCAAATAATTTCAGCAGGATGCTGGGAACCATTAATAGTGATGGTGTTATCAGAAGTACGAATGGAGGGAGTAATTGGTCTACAATCTGGAGAACTGATGAGTTCAGTAGAATGGCCCTGGCCATTTCTCCGGTCAATTCGGATATCGTTTTTCTATCCGGTTATAACGGAGCATCCTCTACCAATACATCTTCTTTAATGTATTCTACAGATGGAGGAAGAAACTTCGATAAAGTAATAGGTAGAGATACAATCGCCGATTACCTGGGAAGACAGGGATGGTATAACAATGCCATTGCTGCTCACCCAACAGATCCCAATACAGTTTATGTAGCTGGAGCTTCCCTCATCATGGAAATTACCGTTGATCCTAATGATATCAGCAATGATACAATAATGGCTGATGTCAATCCATTAAAAGATGCTTATGGGTTGTATGCAAGCTTAGAAGATGTTGGAATTGAAAATCCTTTCCCTGGTCTTGATTCTAAAGGAGTTCATGTAGATCATCATAACTTATATACACAAATGGTTAGTGACCAGATGTATTTGTATTCCGCTAATGATGGAGGATTCGCAATGTCCACGGATGGAGGAGCTACTTTCGTTCAGACGGGTGATTTATTCGTTGATGATGCATTATTACCTACCGGAAAAGGATTAAATACATCTCAGTTTTACGGTGCTGATAAGGCCAATGGGGTCGATAGATATGTAGGAGGAATGCAGGATAATGGAAGCTGGCATTCACCTGCAGATCCGGATGGTGATACAGATTGGGATTTGTCACTATTTGGGGATGGATTTGAGTGCGTGTACAGTTATGGAGATCTCAACAAGTTTATGGTTTCATTTCAATTCGCAGGAATATTTAGAACTACTGACGGAGGAGAGACTTTTGAGCCTTGTGTAACTCCTAATTTTGATGGCTCAGGTACTAATTTTCCATTCATTACGAGATTGGCAGGCAGCAAACATGAACCTGATTTGGTATTTACACCTTCTGAATTAGGTTTGTATAGAACAGAAGACTTTGCTACAGTCAGACCTGAAAATGCAGCAAGTGGTACAGGTAATTGGGATCTAATATCAATGCCCACATGGTTTGGCAGGTTTTCAATACCCAGAGTATCCATCGCACAGCCTGACATTGTATGGGCCAGCAGTTCATTAAATGGTGCTACCGCTGTATCCATAGATAGAGGGAGATCGTTTACTGATGTAGGGACTTATGACCAAAATCCGGGAGGAATTACTAATATTGCTACTCACCCATTTAGAGATAGTACAGCTTATTTTCTTTTCTCTCAAGGAGATGGTCCAAAGGTAGTCGTCACCCATGACATGGGTCAGACTTTTGAAGATATCAGTGGATTCAATAGAGTAGGCGTAGAAAATAGCTCTCGAGGTTTTCCGGATGTCGCAGTATATAGTTTATTGGTAATGCCGTATGATGAAAGTATTATCTGGGCCGGTACTGATATTGGTATTGTTGAATCTACTGATGGAGGAGAGAACTGGGCCATGGCGGACAATGGCTTACCTAATACTTCCGTATGGCAAATGACCATTGTTAATGACGAGGTGGTTGTTGCCACCCATGGACGTGGTGTATGGACTGCATCGATTCCTGAATTGGAAGGATATGAACCCAGATCAGTACCCAGCCTCATAGCCAATAGATTTTCACTGGATGGTGATATTGCCGGAACTTATAAATTACGAACACCCGCTTCTGAAGCTAAAATCACAGTCACCTATGAAGTGGATGGTGAAGAAATTACTGAATCATTTGATGTCAGTGATGTCACTACAACGGATGTGGACTTAACCTGGAGTGAAAAATTATCTAATATTCCAGAGGATGAGATCATTCTGGCCAATTTCAAACTAGAGACCAAAGTTGGTGATGAGTTTCTAAACAGCTATTCTCAATCATTAATTATAAATATTGATGAAAACGATCCTGTGGATGAATATGAGAACAACTTTGATGAAGGCCAACAAGATTTTGCATTAAAAAACTTTACGGTAGGACAAGCAAACAATTTCAGCTCTAATGGTTTAGAAACGGCTCATCCATATCCTGATCTGACTGTTTATAATGCTGTCTTCCAGAAACCAATCATTGTAACAGACGAAACCAATACAGTTGCATTCGATGAAATTGCCATTGTTGAACCAGGTGACCCAGGGTCTGTATTTCCCGATCCGGAATTCTGGGATTATGTCTTAATTGAAGCGACCAATAATAGAGGGCTCACCTGGGATACCATAGCTGCTTATGATGCACGGGAATATGATTCATGGGAAAATCAATATGATAATCAACCGACATCTGCCAATCCTGATCTATCAGAAAGAAGGATTATCTTCCTTGAGGATTATTATGATATTGGAGATGAAGTTTTCTTAGCGTTTACATTTGAAAGTGATCCATTTGTCAATGGTTGGGGTTGGAGAATGGATAATTTTATCGTAGGTAATCCATCGGTTAATACCATCGACATCATTGATGATGGTGGTTTCTCAGCAAGGGTCATCCAAAATCCTGTACAGGATGTGATCAGCCTTGAGTTGATCAATAATCAAGCAGCCAGAGATCTTCGATACAATGTCGTCGATATGAATGGAAGAATGGTCCATCAAGGGCGTATAATCAACCAATTCAGAGGAGAACAATTGGAACAAATTGATGTAAGCAACCTACCTGCGGGATTGTACCTGGTGAATGTCCAGTATGAAATGACGCAAAAGGCAATTCGAGTTGTAAAACAATAGGTAGGATATGATTTAACCGCAGAGTATTATGAGTCCGGCACAGAGTTTCACAGAGTATTGAATCCTCTGTGAAACTCAGTGCAAAACTCTGAGATACTCTGTGGTTAAGAAGGCACCGTCTTCAATACATTCAATCCTATTCTTAATTTTCTATCTTAGTGGATCACGAGAAGAACGATTGAAACAAGATGAAACGACCATGATATTTCTTAATCATAGATTTCACCCAGGGAAATGATTAAGAAATATTTTGGGAGAGCGAAGCGGTTCCATATGTGCAGTAATTTTTCTGCAATTTCAGCCTTCGTAGAAAAATTTTAAACATATGAAAAACGACTCCCCCACCCCGCCGATCAAGAAAAAATGGTATGAGCGTATACCCCACGCCGTGACCATGCTATTCGGTATTATCGTACTGGTAACCATTATGACTTATATCCTTCCTGCAGGGTCATTTGAGCGGGAACTGATTGACGGTAGAAATCGGGTTGTTCCAGGATCTTACAAAGAAATTCCCTCTACTCCGGTGGGGCTATTGGGTATGTTTATGGCTATTCCATTAGGGTTTAAAGCAGCGGTTGAAATCATCTTTGTAGTGTTGGCTGGGGGCATCATGTTTGGCATCATGGAGAAGAGTGAAGCAGTAGAAAATACAGTGGGATCTATCGTCAGGAAATTGGGGCTTGAAAAGAAGTACCTGATCGTAATCATTATGACCTTTATCTATGGTTTTCTTGGAGTTGCTGTAGGTTATGAGAATAACATTGCCATGGTTCCTATCGCTGCTGTTCTCAGCCTTGCTTTGGGTGGAGACCTGGTGCTTGCAGCAGGCATAAGTGTTGGGGCAATGACCATAGGATTTGGGTTATCTCCCATTAATCCATATACGGTAGGTACCGGTCATAAAATTGCTGAATTACCGATGTTTTCAGGGGCAATCTTAAGGAGTATCATCTGCTTTTCTGCCTTGTGCCTGATGGCATATTACAATGTCCGCTACTTCAAGAAAATCACTGCTCATCCGGAGAAGAGACTGGGTAAAGGACTGAATGAAGAAGGCATCTCATTGACCAGGCCCATATCTCAATATTCGATGACCACCAATAACTGGTTGGTGGTATCCATTTTTGTAATTGGATTGGGTGTCATACTGTATGGGGTTTTCGTCCATCACTGGTACATCAACGAGCTCTCAGCAGTCTTTCTAATGATCGCCCTGGGCAGTGCCATCGTTGCCAGAATGAATCCCAATACGATAAGTGAAACCGTACTGAAATCCATTGCAGTAGCTGCTCCAGGTGCCTTTATGGTGGGATATGCTACGTCCATAAAAGTCCTGATGGAGATGGGAAATATCAGCGATACCATCTCATTCAATTTATCTGAATTGTTACAGGGATTACCGCTGTATGCCTCAGCCATCAGCATGTCTTTATCCCAGTGTGCCATCAATTTCTTCATACCCTCAGGAAGTGGTCAGGCATTGGCAACTTTACCGGTAATGATCCCTCTCGGAGAAGTGCTGGGATTGACCCGTCAGATGACGATTCTTGCGTTCCAGATTGGCGACGGAGTAACCAACCTTGTCAACCCTACTCTGGGAGGATTAATAGCCATGCTGAGCATGTGTCGGGTTCCCTTAGATCGGTGGTTGCGATTCATCATTCCCATGGCAGGTATGGTTCTGCTTATGGCCTGGTGTGGGTTGATGATTGCCGTGGCGACAGGGTATTCTTAGAGATTGGAAAGATTGTTAATTGCTAATTAGTTGATGGTTAATTGTTAATTTTTGATTTAAGAATAATCTCCTAATATATTTTACCGCAGAGTTTACAAAGTCCGGCACAGAGTTACACAGCTATAAAAGATTGTTGATTGGCCAACTTACGCTGAAAGCTTCTGTTGATAAAAAGAGATTGTTAATTGTTGATCGGATCCTGCAAGAAGTCTAACTTCATCGGGTTACGGCAGGCAAGCAGGAGACCTTTGCTTGATTTTTCTAAAGCCCTAACAAAGGGAAGGTGTCCCCATCTCTCCCGGATCCCGCAAGAGGTCAGGAGACCTTTGCTTGATTATTGTTTTGATTGAGAACACGTTAAAAGTCAATCCATAAAGTATAAGTATTACCTTCACAATATATTTTTCGACTAAAAGTTTTTCACCATTTCAAGGGAAGGTGTTTTACCTGCCAACCGCAACAAAGTGAAGGTTGGACCTGTCCCGAAATCCAAAAACAATCTTGCCAATTAACAATTGACAATCTTCAAAAGACTGAAGACTCAAATCGGAACTTTATATTTTCCCAATTCATTTTTAATTACAGAAACCTTTAAACCTTTAAACCTAATTACCACATGACCTTTAAAGAAGAACAACGATTCAATGCTCCATGGTTGATGATCCTCCTGGCGTTAGTCGGATTTGCTTCTATTGTTCCCATCTGGATGATATTTTATAAGCAGATTCTGAAAGGAGAACCACCAGGTCCGGATGGAATGTCAGACCTGGGATTGATCTTGCTCTTTTTTGGTATTCTCGCTATTTACGGAGGTATCGTAGGCCTAATCTATTATTGTAAATTGATCACCTATATCGATGAGAAAAACATCGTTTACCGATTTATTCCATTTCATAGGAAAGCACACTCAATTCCATGGGATGAAGTAGAGTCAGCTGAAGTTGTAAAGTACAGACCTATTATGGAATACGGAGGTTGGGGAATCAGATATGGAAGGAAAGGGAAAGCCTACAACACTAAGGGCAACAAAGGACTTGAAATTATAACCAAAGACGGGAAAAATCTTTTAATCGGAACTCAGGAACCTGAACAGCTTCGGATTTTTATGACTAACATCAATAACCTTAGGAGGTAAAAAAAACCTACTCGATATTGTTTTATTTCTCACAAAGGCGCAATGACGCAGAGTTTCTAAATTCTAAATATCACACAGGGAAGTAAAGAAGCTTGTTGCTTCTCTACCTCCCCCGTTTCTTTTAAAAATCAAATGATCGATTCTTACAAGCGCCAGCTTTTACTACGGACGGATATTTTTTACACGCAGATCAAGGATAGGAATTGCTTGCAGAACCTCATTGATCCGTTTCATCTTTTCATCTTTGGTCTGTTGTAAGAGTTCACTCTTCTCAGCAGCTTCTACTTTTAGACTGACCGCTCGTTCCATCTGTGGTTCTGTAGGCTTTGCCGGTGTCCCATCTACTGCAAAAAGGATGGATAATATCTCTTCCCTTAACCTGGGTCTGGTTCTGTAATTCATAGATCCCGGAGGTCTCATCAATTCATTCCTCTGATCATCAAGCTCTTTATAAGCTTCCACTATCATTTCTATCTCCGCCTTGTACTTTTCTCCATCTTCTGTTTTCAATCTTTTCTTCAGTGCAGTCAACTGCTCTTTCATGATGTCAATGTCATTGATCATTTCATTGGTCTGATTTAATACTTCTGTGAGTTGAGTGGTCTGCTCGGATTTCAATCGATAATCTTCTTCAGACACTTCTAGCCTGGGATCCTTACGTACTTCTATTTCAGTCTTCATTTCCATTCCATCAATGGCTACAGTAGCTGTATAATTTCCTGATGGTACTGAAGGTCTGAAATTTCCTCTCCAGCCTCCTCCACCACCGCTGATCAGCTTAGTGGGTTCATCTGCTCTGAAGTCCCATACAATGCGATTCAATCCTGCTGTAAGTGTCGTGTCTTTCATCGTCCTGACCACATTACCCATTGCATCAGTAATCGTGGTTACCACTTCACCTTTTGGATCTGTTGCTGCGTACACGTTAATAAGTGCTCCTTGCTGAGGATTTTGAGCTTTGTAGGTACGCTGTCCAAGATTTTCTATCTGCTGATAAAAGTGCCATTGGGTGGCAGGCCTTACGGCAAATAGATGGTGCCTGTCCTGATCTACACCTTCCATATCCAACAATGGTCTTGCATCATCAAGTATCCACACACCTCTACCATGTGTACCCACAATGATGTCTCCTTCTCTTGGATGAATCCTTATATCTCTTACAGAAACCGGTGGAAGGTTGTTATTAATTCTCACCCAATTCTCACCCATATCCCAACTGATATAAGCCCCGTGTTCCATCCCCAAAACCAGTGAATTAGGATTTACAGGATCCTGTCTGATTACTTTTACATAGTCATCAGCAGGTAACCCATTGACTATTTTTTTCCAGCTTCGCCCATAATCCTTTGTTACATAAGCATAGGGTGTAAAGTCATCACTTCTATGATTATCCACAGCAACAAAAGCTGTACCTGCTTCATGCTCAGATGCATGAATTTTAGCGATCCATGAATTGGGTGGAAGACCTGGAAGTTTGGTATTGACATTGGTCCAATTAGCACCACCATCCCGAGTAACTTGTAGATTCCCATCATCAGTTCCCACCCAGATCACGCCTGCTTCCACTGGTGATTCCGCAATGGTTAGGATCGAACAATGAAATTCAGCTGCTGTATTATCCTGGTATATTTCCCCTCCGGAAGTTCGTTGTTTTGATTTATCATTGGTTGTAAGATCAGGACTGATCACATCCCAGCTGTTACCTCTATCCTGGCTTTTGAACAATACATTTCCCCCAAAGTAAACTGTACCGGGATCATGTGGGGAAATATGTAAAGGTGCATCCCAATTGAAACGATACTTGTGATCTTCAATCGCATCACCTGCTGAACCCGTAATCTTGGGGAATGGGTGAATACTTCTTACAATACCTGTTCTTGAATCTACATGAAAAGGAACACCACCTTGAAGGTTAGTATACACTTCATGTTCACTTCCCGGAATGGGTACAGCATAATATCCATCACCATAACTTAATCGTTTCCAATGTCGCTTTAATATTCCTGCCCTGTTTAATGAGTTACTAGGCCCTACCCAACACCCATTGTCCTGTAGCCCTCCATACACATTGTAAGGATCAAGCATGTCAATATCCAATTGATAAAACTGAGAAAACTCAATATTATTGATGATATCCCAATTGTCACCCTGATCCCAGGAGATCTGATATCCACCATCACTTCCACTCAAAAGGTACTTAGAATTTCTAGGGTCAATCCAGAAAGATTGGTGATCTCCATGCACATCCCTGGCTATCCTATCAAAGTTTTTACCTCCATCTCTAGACCTGAACAATCCCCCAGATAATGAATAAAGCACATCTTCATTGGTGGGATCAACCCTGATATCACTATAGTAAAATGGCCTGAAATTGATGTTCTTATTATCATTGACCATCCTCCAGCTCTCACCTCGATTATCAGACCTGTAGAGCGATCCTTTATCTTCAAACTCTGTAATTACATACACTACTGAAGGATTAGATTGAGCTACCTGAACTCCTATTCTCGCCATCGGCTGATCCGGAAATCCTTTCATGACTTTATGCCAGGTGTCACCTCCATCCTTTGAGCGATATACTGCAGTCTCTTTTCCTCCTCCATCGAATCTCCAGGGCTTTCTTCTGAAGGTCCACATTCCAGCATACATGATCCTAGGATTGGATAGATCGATGTCAATATCAGAACAACCAGTATCTTCATCCAGGTACAAGACTTTATTCCAATTCTTTCCACCATCGGTAGTCTTAAATACACCTCTTTCAGGATTAGGGCCCCATTCTCTTCCCAGGGCACAAACACATGCTACATCAGGATCATCAGGATGGACCACAATACGCTTTATTCTTTCTGTCTTATCCAAGCCTACATGATCCCAGGATTCTCCACCATCTGTCGATCTGTATACTCCATTTCCATATCCTACACTATTACGAGGATCTCCCTCACCACTTCCCAGATATATGACGTTCTGATCAGAAGGTGCGATTATAATAGCTCCAACACTATATGCTCGTTGATCTTTGAATATCTCATCAAATGTGGTTCCGCCATTGGTAGTCTTAAAAAGACCTCCATCTGCTCCAGCGACATAAAATGTACTGGGGTCACCAGGAGTGCCTTCTACAGCAGTTACACGCCCTCCCATATTGGCAGGTCCTATTGCTCGCCATTTCATTTTGGCAAATGGACTGTCTTGAGCTGTAATGAATAAAGTAAGAAATGTCAGTAATGTTGAAAGGGTTAGTTTGGTCTTCATAGTTGGTCATTTTT
>JABDLO010000138.1 GCA_013002995.1 Saprospiraceae bacterium
AATGGGGTACGACTTGTACACAGAATATGCAAATTGGGACACCTTTCAATCAAGTCAGAGATTTCACCCACGGCAGAGATAACATGTTCCAAATTATCAAGAACAAGGAGGCATTTTTTACCAATTAACACACTGGTCACCCCTTCCACCAAATCTCTCGTGCCTGACTCTGTTACACCTAAAACATCAGCCACTGCAGGTATAACTTCTCGTGAATCCGTTATCGTTGCCATCGAAACAAAGAAAACACCCTCCAGATAGTTGGCTTCCACGCGTTGACAAATCTCGAGTGACATCCTAGTCTTCCCTATACCTCCGGTACCTGTTATGGTAATAACCTTATACTCTTTAAATAACTCCAGGATTTCATTTATTTCTCTTTCCCTGCCCAGTATGGGTGAAGAATGAATAGGAACGCTGGCATTAAAAGATTTAACCTTTTGACCATCTAATGATATTTGACCCATTCTTAAATTTCGATAATTTCTTGTATAATTTCAGATTTCATCACCAATTAAAACAATCAAGTACAAGAATATCAATGATCATTAGTATGTATATTAATTACAAGCTGGTATCATTGGCCTTGAAATCTTTGCTAACTCTTTTGTGATTAAGAGTAATTGGCTATTTCATTCATCATATTAACCCACCAATTCCAATTCCCTGCTGAATACATCAATAAATGTTGGACAAAAGTGAAAATTAGGACAGGTATATAAGTGAATTTTATTTCTTTCTCTTTCCTTTCCGTCCATATGATGATCAATAAAGACAATTCGATTAAAATGTAAGCATAGGTGAGTGCTACATTGAAGTTGTCAGCCATATTTACGGCAAAGAATACCCGCGTGAGAGCTGGGTTTAACGGACCAAAAATAGTACAAACCATAAATCTTGCATGAAGCTTTAAGTTCTTACGATAATAAATGGCCAAAACATAAATAACTATAAATCCAAGAAGCGTAACAGCATCTATAAAAGCCAGTCTGTAAACTGTATTAGGCGGATAAAATTCTTGATTGTGAATCATGAGTTTCATCATTTCAAATCCTCCTAAAACAATTGTCGGGACAAGAATTAAAGTGCTCCAACCTAGGTACCTGTGAATTTTCAACTTATTGATCTTATATAGATAAGGCTGTACAATCAAAATGATCATCCATAAGGTTGCACTGATTCCGTGGATGTGGTAGGGCAATTCTGTTTGGCCCAGTTTTCCGAAATAAGATCCTGAAAATCCCCAGAAGACAATAATGATCCCAAGTATTAAATACAAATAAGCATTACCGTAAAATTTAGAGTTGGCCATGGTTTTGGAGTTGTAAATTAAATGTCAGTAATCCCTCCTAATATAAGCAACTCTTTCAAATTCCACATCTATAGACCTTTACAGGTTTTTTTGAGAATAGGCCTTAGCGATAAAACTCTTGAATACAGTTTATGCTTATTCACCAATCTCACATTGATCATCAATAGAAGGAGCATTCAAATGATTCACCAATGCGATCCTGCCACTTTCAAAATCAACAAAGTAATTGCTCCATTCAGGACTATAAGTAGAACGAGGATCAGGCAGATAATAATCGGTACATATGATCTGAGCTCCACTTTCCATAGCTCGATCCCTTCTGTAGAAATTCCCAAATCTTGCCTCAACGGTATTGGCATCTGCTTGTGTTCTAACTATAAATCCTTGATTCACATAGTCTCGGATTTCATTAAAATTCCCAATCGGTTCATCGATTTTAATGAAAGCAGCTTCATCTTGCCATTCCTCTGCAAATACAAACATATTTCGACCCCATAATGATGGATGATCCTTTACGTAATTAAATCTCACTACCTCGCTGGCCATCAACACAAAGATCAATTTACCTCTTGACTCTTCAATGGTAGGCCACGCATTGCACATCACTGCTACCCGCAATGATGGAAAAGCCTTCCTCACATCGTCCGGTCTAATGATGTGATCCATATCTCCGTCAAAAACTTCACTGATCTCATCTTCTATTTCTTCTACTGCATCTAATCTAAAAGGAATGGTACTGGTCAAACCCATACCCGGAACTATTAAATCGGGTGAATCTTCTTTGGCTTCAACCAATATGGTTATAGGTAAGTGATTAGGATTTGCCGATGACCATGATTTAATGTCTCGCAGAGCATCCTTGAAAGTAAGATAATGAGTCATGAAATCTAAATCGGGAAAATGTAAAACCTTCAGACCCGATTCCTTCAGAGCAGGCTCATAGGAAGCTACATCCATTCCTAGCAGGGCGTAGGCCATCCTATTGTAAAACAATCCACCTTCCGGATCTCGATACACATCCAATTCAAGACTTCTTATTCCGTAATTTTCAAGTTGGTCACGGATCGATTCATGACTGTAATCCCAGGCACCAGGATCAAACCATTCCGGTAATAATTGGCTTTGGGATCGCATTAGTTCCATGATTACATCAGGAGTCTTTAACCGATAGCTATTGTGGCTGCCTAATATTTTATATTCGTTTAGATGAAGACCTTGAATGCTTTCTTCACAAGATGGAATGGGTAAATCTTCTTCACAAGCTTGATTAAACAATAAGGTTAAGAAGACTAGTAAAATGAGTGTCAGTTTTCTCATGGTAGATTACTTTATGGCCTATAAAGCCTGTTAACAATCTGAATTTCAGTAATGAAAAATCATGATTCAATCTCAAAAACTTATAGATTTGGAAGATCTCGGAAGAAAGAAAGGATTAAAACAGTTCCTGATATAATATCTCCGCTTAAACTATCACAGATTAACAATTTCATCATTCAACATCAATGATTTGAGTTAGACAGGAAACTGATAATCTTCAGCCCTAATATTTATATGGATGCTATATATGCCCTCTTTCAGTAAGGTAAGCTGTTTTAAAAAGGAATTGCTTTATTGTGGTAAATTCAGATCCCTCTTCATCTGCTTAAATCTGGGATCATCAAGAATTTCATCATCATAGGCATAGTCCAGCGTAAACACATAAAATGCGGTGGTTTCGTCGTCTACTGCATTCTGCATCCACTGAATGCTCTCTTCATAATTCTCATTGGAACCATACACAAATGACATGGCTATGGCATCATTATAATTGTATCTATTAACTCTTTCAAAGTAACGCCTGGTAGCTTTTTCTTCTAACTCCTGATAATTACACTGATCCAATAAATATATCAGGCATGACTCTAACAATTCACTTCCCCAATCGCCAATCAATTGCCGAGCCTTCTCATAGTCTTCTATTACCAGATCGCATTTACCCTGAAATATTCTACTATATCCTCGTTTTACATATCCCCATATCCAATTGGGATGAATCTCAATCGCATCAGAAAATGCTTTCTCAGCCTCTGGATAATTACCGGCTAGTAAATTGGCCCATCCCAAATTATGGAGACTTGATATTGAAATGGGATCTATAACTACTGCTCTTTCAGCCATCTCAAGTGCTTCATCATATCGTCTGAAAGTGGTCAGGAAAAAGGTATATCGAATAAGGGCGGTAGCATTATTATCATCCAACTGAATGGCCTTCTTGTAAGCCGTTTCTGCCGCTTCCCAGTCTCTGTCTTGATAAAACTTAATCATGGCATCAACCGTATGTGCTTCTCCATAATTGGGATCCAGGTTGAGAGCCGTCTGTACAGCCAGTCTTGCTTCATTGAATATATCTGCCCTGGTATCAGTGGCAAACATGGCCTGAACCTGTTGCTCTGATGCGATGGCCACATAAGCTGCTACAAAATTTGGGTCTAGCTTGACCGCTTCCCTGAAGTGATCCAATGCCAGTTTTGTTTCTTCAGCTGTAGAACCATAACTCAATGCCCGACCCTTCATATAATGGCTTTGTGCCTCAGGAATATCGCTCCAGGATTTGGATACAGCTTTTTGTTTTTTGAATTTTTCGGGAATGGTACTGATCAGAGAAGTGACCATTTGTTCTTCGATTTCCAGAATATCGTCGCTTGTATATGCCACTTTATCGCCCCAGATCTGGGTATTTGTTTCTGTATCTATCAACTGGCAATTGACAATAAGAGACTTATCGACCCGATCTATCTTGCCTGTCAACATGAGATTGGCCTTTAGATGCTCAAGCACTCCAGCTGCATTTCTAAGATTGGCATCCAGAATAAAAGATGAAGCCCTTGAAACCAATTGAAAATTGGTGTTTTGAGCCAGGCGGTTGATCAGGTTTTCAGGAATCCCTTCCGATAAATAATCCATTGATGCATCCCCTGCAGCACTATTGAAAGGTAGCACTGCCAGTCGATAAGCTTTTTCAACATTAATGTTACTCAACGCCGTATCCCTGGTTATATCTTTGCCACTAATTGTAACGGCAGCTATCAATGTGATCAATGAAATAATTACATATGCACCTACTTCTTTTTTGGTAAAGTCCTGATGCCCTTCCTCCCCATGCAGCCAATTCCATATCAATGCAACCACGAATCCCCCACATAAGAGAACCAGAGTAAACGTTAATGCCCTGGGGTTCAGTCCATATTTTGATATGAAAAAATCAACGGCTTGAAGAATAACAAAAGAGGCAGCAGGATACGCCACGAAAGTCCTCCATATCCTTCGCTTCTTCAACTTATCTATGAATGATTCATTCATGTTCTTTCGTTAATCTTATCAGTAACGGGTGAAAAGTTACACAATATGAAATAAAAATGCCTTATGATTGAAAGGTGGTTGGTCAGAAGGTGTTATTTATCAAGCTTAATTTTTTCAATCAGGTATCTTACTCTTTCTTGCATAAACAGTAAATTTTTCAATGTGGCTTCCCTGTTGTTGATGTTAATTTTCAGCATAATCAGGAATTCACCATCAGCACTAAGAACTTCATAACTTTTGGGTATGGCGTAGTTGCGGTAATCAAAATCCTTAAAGTTCTTTCTTACATAAGGCAGCCACACATTCATTAAATCCACATTATCATCCTCAACTTCAGAATAAAAGTCCTTATTCAGAATATCATAGTATCCTATAAGGTAGTTTTCCAATTCTTTATTCTTAATGTTTTCTAATCCAATTCTTTTCAATGTCTGATAACCATTCTGAGTGACCTGGATGGTATTCAGTGCCATACATTTCCCCAGATTCTCATTAAAAGAAGGGTCCAGTACTCCACCATTTTCTATCACTTCAATGATCTCCTTTTGTA
This sequence comes from Saprospiraceae bacterium, assembly GCA_013002995.1. Taxonomy (GTDB): domain Bacteria; phylum Bacteroidota; class Bacteroidia; order Chitinophagales; family Saprospiraceae; genus JABDLO01. The sequence continues at coordinate 5,202 of JABDLO010000138.1, forward strand.
TCTTCATTTCTGCTTCCATCCTTTTGATGACATCAGTCATCTGGAGGCTGTCGCTAACCAGATTGTTTTTGACTTCTGATAATCCTTGTTGGATGGTGTTATTCTGTAAACGTTGTTGATTCCAGTTGTTAATCTGCAGAGCAATGAGGATACCAATCACCACCAGTATGATCTCTCCAACTGCATACTTCAGGTATGTAGATGTTTTATTATTCTTTAATAATGATTGCCTAATACGACGGAGGAATTGAATCATCAGTTTTTCTTTCTAGTTGGAAGGTTTTGAAATGTGCTCTCTTCTGATCATTTCACATGCTTATGCCTTTCTTAATATCTTCTCCATCTTCCGTCCTCTTGCCAGTTCGTCGATCAACTTATCCAGATATCGGGCCTGACGTGTCAATGGATATTCAATCTCTTCAATTCTATACCCACAGATAACGCCTTTAATGAGATGGGCATTGGGGTTCAATTCTGCTCTTTCAAAGAAGGTTTCAAAGGTCACTTCCTCATCAATCATGTTTTGAATTTTACTTTCGTCAAATCCGGTGAGCCATTCAATGACCTGATGGAGCTCTTCTTTTGTTCTTCCTTTCTTCTCAACCTTTGTTACATAATGGGGATAAACAGATGAAAATTTCATATTGGCGATGCGGTCGTTGTGTTTTGATGTTACTTTCATATTCAGCTATATTTTTTTCTTAAAAATAATTGAATTTCAGAAGTAACTAATAGACTTATCTTTTGCATATCCTCAACTGAATGAAATCAATAGGCTGAAATATCTTGTTTCCAAGACTGTCTCACAGAATGGCCGAATTATTTTATTCCAGCCCTTCGGACTGGAGCTTTCAAGCTCCAATAGAAATATGGAGCAGGGACTTTAGTCCCTGTGTCAACTTCTGAGTTTAATCACCATCTTCTAATCTTTCTACAATGGACTAAAGTCCACATACCTTACTATTATTCTATTCAATTGGGGCCTGAAGGCCCCACTCCGATTCTTTCTGAAAAATTTCAACCGAATATTAATACTTCACCATCCCCAGGAATGAGCAGTCTTTCCTGCTTGATGTTTTCATAATTAGCCCTGGACCTTAAGGCATCCCTGGTAAGAGTACAGTGATCCAATGCTTCCATGTGAACAGCTACAACCGCAGATTCCGGTAGCATCTTACATACCTTAATGGTTTCTGGAATACCCATCAATATCGGAGTCGTTTCAAATCCGGGGATGTAGGCACTTCCTGAATTGGTAACCACGACTTCAGGTTGATATTCCGCCAGATTTTCTTCTACTTCATTGACCAACAAGCTATCCCCAATGATATAAATGGTGGGTTCGCCTTCAGATTTTAAGATAAACCCCGAAACATGTCCCATGTGCTTTAGTATTTCTCCACTTCCATGCTTACCGCCAGTCCTTATGATTTTTATTCCTTCCCAGTGAAAAGCGTATTCAATAACCTCCACATTTTCGAATCCAAAATCTTTGATCTTTTCCCGATCAGGCGGTTGACAAAACAACTTAATATCTGAAGGCAACAACTTTTTAGCTCCTTCATCGAAGTGATCCTCATGCGTGTGTGTCACCAAGACCATCTCCACGCCATTCAAAATTTCTTCAACTTCCATAGGAAGATCTACAATGGGATTGTGTTCTATTCCCGCAAATGACTCGAATGATCCTCTAGGGGATAGCATGGGATCTACCAGGATGGTTTTTCCGGCGTATTCAATTTTTAGAGTTGCATTTCTGATCAGTTGGATGTTCATTATTTCGATTTTTTCCTATAGCATATTCAAATTATCTCTATTGCTTCAATTACAATCAGATCAGATACAAGGCCATAAACCTCTACTAAATCCCATTGCGGCATTAAATATTCTTTCATAGAATTAAACGGTAAAACATTACCACCATTTAGTTCTGAAATGACAAGTTTCAAATTCGAGTTTGGTTTCTTAATGATTTCATTTCCTCTTGCAAAAATGATTATTGATTGCTCATCTAACTCTTTTATATAGATTGGAAATACTTTTTTACCTCTTAATTTAAATTCCCCGTTAGGTAGTTGTTTCCTATTATTTTTGATGGATGAGTTAATTAAGCCACTATTACTTTTTAACCTTAAAACCCTTTTATCGAAAGAATTTCTAAACTTCGTCATTATTGATTTAGCATCCAGAGGGTATGCTGTTGTAATTTCTGTATCACTCTCCTGGACTGGGTCTAAATATGTACTAATTACATTTTGAGAGTAATCTTGATTGTTAATTTCTTTTGCTAATTCCTTTTCTAAATTATCCTTTGAAGGGTTTATATAATCCATTACTATGCTTAAAGAAAAGTCTTTAGTATTTGCAATATGATAAACTTGATGAGGGATAAACATTACAGAACCCGCTTCCAATACATGTTCTTTTGAAGAAGGTAACATTTCTTCCAATTCTTCATGAAAGACTTGTGTATTATGTTCAATCATATTTAATTCTTCAATATCCCAGGAAAAGAATACTTTTTCCCCCGGCCCCAAATGAAAGAGAAAGCCTTCTTCTCCCTTCGCTTCTTTGTGGATTCCAAAAGGTGTAAATCCATAGTTACCCATAAAAAACAGAAAAGATATTCCTCCTAATGGCAAACCAGCTTTTTTAATAAGTGGGGATACTACGGAACACATTATTTCCGCCAAAGTATTATCATAAGTTTCTAAACTATTAAATACAACACCATATCTATCGTGACCAAATATCCTCATCCCCCACTCTTCTATAGATTCATTCTCTTCAGGTCTTATTTCCACCATTTTATCAACAAGATCATTTTTCAGATGATGATTCACATAGACTTTTATGCCTTTATGTAACTCTCCCTTATCTAAAAAGCGATTGATAATTCTAATCACTGATTTTTCTAAATCAATCATCTCTTGCTCCCCCAATACATCATCTATTGAATATGGCCTGGTTAATCTTTCCGATTTCTCATATAAATCATCCCATTTTTCATCCCTGCTCATTATGTACATGGTTTAAGGCTACAAAATTATTCATGCAACGATTATAAATTAAAAGAAGAAGATATTTGAGTAACAGAATAATTTAAACAACCATTTTCAATTAATCCCTAAGGATACAAGATTTCACTAAGGTACACTAAGTTGATACCGACTTATCTCCGCCGAACTTTGCGAAATAACCCTGAATACTTTATAATTAAATAGGATTATGAGACCTACTATTTCTTAAACAAAAACCTAATCTTCAAAATAATTCAAAAAATTCTCATCCCCATGAGCCCTTTCTGATCCCTTTGTTGCGTAACGGTATAGTAATCCAAAAATGAAATACTATGTCGACCAAAATCCAATGGGTGCTGGCAATGGCCTTATTACCATTCCTAGCACTGACGCAACCAACCGATGGCAAATTCTTTTATGGCTTTAAAGCTGGAGCCGTCACCTCGGGGATCTCAGATATCTCCACCACCATTATCCGACCGGTATTCCCGGTGGATACATATTCCACAAGCCTGAAAAACAGGACTGGAATCACTGCTGGATTCATCGTTTACCACCGGTTTAAGGAGAGTAAGCTGGCCATCCAGCCGGAAATATCCTATGCAATGGGAGGTGGAGATTTCAGTTACTCCGATGTCAATGAGCTGGACTATACCATGCAGTTCAAGTACCAGTTCCTCAACCTTTCCATTATGTCCAAGCTTTACCTGGCAGGAGGGTTATATGCAGAATTAGGCCCTACCCTGGGACTCAATCTCACGGGTACCAGTCTGCAATACAATTCCAATATGCCCGAGCTCGGACCAGACCTGCAGATCCAGCAGAGCCTGAGAGAAGTATTGAAAGGAAAAAACAATTTTATGTTGAGTGGCGGCATCGGATATGAGTCTGAGATGGGCCTCGGCATCAGTGCCCGTTACAACCTGGGTGTCGTCGATATCCTGGAGACTCAGGCCAATGGATTCTTCTTTATTGAGAATGAAAACCTGAGTAATTCCATTTGTGTGACCGTGAGCTACCTCATACCTTTTGTAGAGTAGACCCAAAATAATGAGCAATGAAAAGGATCACTACTCTGATACTAACGATTTTTTGGATTACTACTTATAGTCAAGCCCAGCATCCCGGACCTGGAACCGGGATGACGGTTTGGCTTCAGGCACAATCCAATGAAGGACAGACTACCCTTATGGATGTCCTCAACAACAAGGCCCTGGCTTCACAACCAGATACACACACCTTTAATTTCAATCCAGCATACTCATTTAAAGCTGAAGATGGTATCAATCTGGATATCACTAAATCATTGGGCAAGGGAAAATCAATCTTTGTTGTCTTTAAACCTGCAATAGGAAATGAAGAAAGCATTTATTCCATTGACGGTACGGATCGACACCAATTAATGCTGACTACACACCGTATGGCAGAGCTCACCAGGATTCAGTATATGAACTTCCCTTCACCTGCATTTCCCTATCCCCAGTTGAATACTTACATGGAAGGCGGTATCTCATCGAGTAAGAAAGCAAAAAGATTTTCCCTCGGGGCTGCACCTACTTTTCAGAACCTTCCGGCAAATGGATTTACAGGCTCCATTGCGGAAGTCCTTATCTATGACAGCATGCTAAGCCCGGAAGAAAAACACGAGGTTGAATCTTACCTGGCCATTAAATACGGATTGACTTTGCAACACGCCATCGCTCCCCTTGTCAACCTGCGAGGAGAGCACCTTTGGCGTAAGCCCATCAAGCCGGATTTTCAATTCCACCATACTGTAATCGGTGTGGATGAAGAACATTCTTTTTTTCAGCCTACTTCTTGCAGCAGTCTGCCTGGAAATCATTTAAAATTGAGTTTCCATGAGAATAATTCAGAAAATAACGGGTTTATATCATTAAGAGACAATGGACTTCCTTTCCTCTTTGATGAAAATTACAACTCTTTAAGAATTTGGTCAGCAAGTAATCTCAATTCAACCAATAATGTCATTATATCCTGGAAAGAAGAAGAACATCTTCCATCCGGTGACTGGAAATACTGGCTGAGGCTTGATACTTCCGGAGCTCAGACTTTCCATCCCAACAATATCAAATACATTGCCGTCAACCGAAAGCAAGGAAACTTGGTATCCCAACCATTCCTTGTGGATCAGGATGGGTCAGGAGATGACATCATACAGATTGTCCAGCGACCCGGTACTTTTGTGGATTATCATCTCACAGCTGGAAATTGTGGTTCAACTCCTGCTATGCTGGATTTTAAAGTCGTCGGAAACCGTGGCCCTTACATCGTACATGTAAAGAACAACTCAAAGACAATCTACCGTGAAAACATTCTTCACCATGACGTCATCACATTGGGTGATCTGGCTTCAGGATCTTTATCTATCAAGCTGACTGACCAGGTAGGAAATACAACAGAAGAAGAAATCTATGTCAATGACTTTGAACCAAATTTCCAGCAGCCAATATCGATGACTACAACTTCATTACCGGCTTTTCTTGATGCCTCTGTTAATGTTGGAAATGTAAAATATACATGGTATCGAGATAATACAATCATATCCTCACAACCGCAAATTCGAATTGATCAGGAGGGCACTTACCGATTAACCATCAAAAAAGAAGATTGCACTTATCATCAGGATTTTCATTTTCAGGGTGAAGAAGTATTCCCAGGTATAGCAGTAGAATTGTATCCCAATCCCACCATCAACGGTTACATCTACACTTCTGTTAATATGGCTGATCCTGCTCCCATAAGAATCAATGTCCATACCCTGGATGGACGGCTGGTATCTGCTCAATCCTATCCGGCTGCTTATCTGACAGAGCACATCGCTCATGTACCCGGACCGGGAGCTTACCTGGTCACTTTTCTGACAGATCATCATTCCATCACCCGAAAATTGATCGCCCAATGAAAAAATTAATCTACATAATCCTGTTTTTGATTCTGGCCAATATAAATCTCCTGGCTTTCCAGTTGGATACCTTCCCTGATATGCCGGAGACCTTCCAGGTCAACATCCATACCATGTCAGATTTTACCCCTGCTGATCCTGGGGAAGGCATTAACCTTATCGATCCACCCATACCCAACCATCTGGGAATGGCCAATATGAGCTTCGAGATTGACCTGCCACAAGGAAGAAATGACATGGCTCCTGATGTATCCATTGTGTACAGCAGTAACAACCAACATACATGGCTTGGACACGGCTGGGATATATCACAGACTCATATCACAGTAGAAACCCGATGGGGTGTACCCAGATACAATGCAACAGTAGAATCAGAAACCTACCTTCTCGGAAGTGACCAATTGTATCCCGTGGCACATCGGGATTTTGTGGTTGACCGTACTCCTGAAAAGCGGTTCTACCCAAGAGTTGAAGGCGACTTTATGCACATCATCCGTCATGGCAACTCGCCCAAAAACTACTGGTGGGAAGTCACAGAAAAAGACGGGACTAAAAACTACTACGGAGGCCATCCAACCAGCGGCATGGATCCCAATGCTGTCCTCAGAGATGACAATGGAAATATTGCTGAGTGGCACGTGACAATGATAGAGGATGTGTTTTCTAATAACATCATCTACTCTTACGACATCGTTTCGGATCCCGGAGTGAGTGGCTCATCCAGTCAGGGTCGTGAGATTTATCTCACCGAAATTACTTACACCGGATTTCAAGGCGAACAAGGATTGTATCATATCGAATTCATACGGGATCGAGAGCTTGGGGAGTCCTTAAGACCTGATAAAGATATAACGGCCAACCAGGGATTCAAAAATGTAACCGCTGACCTTTTGAGATCAATCAAAGTGTCTTTTCAGGATGAATTGATCCGTTCCTACAAGCTCAATTATGAAGAAGGAGCATTCCGCAAGACCTTGCTTTCATCCATTGAAGCATTGGACAATTCAGGCAACTTATTTTATGATCATGCTTTTGAGTATTACAACGATCTGAACAATGGGGCCTATCAATCTGCCACCATTTATAATTTCCCTAATGATAACCTCAAAGGAAACATCCTAAATCCAATCAGGGGTTTCACCGGTCATGTTTCAGCATTGGGTGGTACACAATCCAATAGTTTTTCCGGAGGTACGGCAGTGACAGTGGGACCCATCGGTAGCCTGGCAACTAAAGATATTTCTGCAGGTGGGAGTTTTTTCATTACCAATGCTAGTGGGGAAGGATTGGTGGCTCTTGTGGATCTGAATGGAGATAATTTACCTGATAAGGTTTTTCGAAAATCGGGAACGCTTTATTATAGAAAGAACATGGGTGTGGGAAATGCATTCGGTGATCGGGTGAAAATTGAAGGAATCAATCAATTCAGTGAGTTTTCTTCCAATGGTACAGTCATTGGAGTAGAAGCTCACCCACCATTTTCATTTGTAGGATATAACGATGAAAAAAGTAAGACCAACATAAAGACTTACTTTACCGATTACAATGGAGACGGTCTAATAGATATCGTAAGAAGTGGAAAAGTCTACTTTAACCATCTGAACGGGGAAGGTCATCCAGTGTTTACCCTCAGCAGTGGGGATACACCAGTACCGATTGAGACCGGCGCACCCATCGACATGGATGCGATTTCTAACGGGGATGATCAGGAAGAACTCGAAGATCAGTTTCCACTGCATGATGTGGTGAGGATGTGGAGAGCCCCACACGATGGAACCATTGATATATCTGCTCCTATAAACCTGATAGAAGATACCAGTGAAGACCGACAAAATTATGGTACTGCTGATGGTGTAGAAGTATCCATTCAGATCGGTAGTTTTATAGTATGGAAAGAAAGAATTGCTCATGATGATTATACAGTGAAAGTTCCTGGCGGGTTGACATCTATCAATGTTTCTAAAGGAAGGCAGATATATTTTAGGGTCAATTCAGTGGAAGATGGCGCTTATGACCAGGTGTCATGGAATCCTCAGATCACATATACGGATCTTCCTAATAATTGTGTAGATGCCAATGCCAAGTTTAAGAGCCAGTATAAAGCATCAGAAGATTTTAATCTCTCTTCCTGCCAGATGATCAAGATGCCTTTTACCGGTAAGGTAAAGATTGAAGGCTCCTTTGAAAAACCCATAACCAGTGATAGCATCACGGTCTTCATATATCAAACTTTCAATTCCTTTCTCATCCCTATATTCACCAAAGAAATATCCTGGGATAGTACTTTCAGTGGAAATATTGAGATGGAAAATGTCCCAATTATAAAAGACCAGGAAATTTTATTTCGTATTCATTCTGACACCCAGGTAGATTGGAGCAGCATCCATTGGACACCACGTATTTATTACACAGAAACAGAAAATGACATGGAGGCCTTCGATGAGGATGGACAACCGACCATAGCTTTCTGTCCCGCACCGGAATACATCATGTACAACGACCCCATTATACTGCCTGAAGTTGCCCAAAATACAACTGAAAGAAATGTAGAAGCCCGGGTCAGCATTCCTAGAAAATTAATTGGATCTGAGGAAACCAATGCGACATTTTCAGTAAAGAGCATCCATGAGTTGATCTACAAAAAAGACTTCACGATTTCTACAGGCAACCACAATGAAGATTTTCAATTTACGCTGCCGGTAAGAGATTCGATTTTCTTCGAGGTCCATATCAGAAATGGAGAGCAAGGGAGGCTGGTGGATGATGCCACCATTGAATATGAAGTAGAAGGTGAAAATGTAACTTATAAAGTGGGAGTTGTAACCGGCATAGATGATGAAGATTTAATTTTTGGGCCTTTGTATCGGGGATGGGGACAATTCGCTTATAACAGCAATGACGGAAGATCATTATTCCCCATTGACCAGTCTAAGCTCACCCTTGAAAGTGATGAGATCGATGAAGATTTCGATTATGAAGGCATCGAGGATACCGATGACCTGGAAGGTATTTATAATCCTACTTCTTCTGTGTTTATTTTATTGATATCCGAAATGAAGACCAGGTCCTGGCGCGGATCAGATGACCTCACCTATGTAACTAAAGATGTGATCAGTTCTTCCAGGATGGGAGAAGACAACATTTCCCTGGAAGGTTCATCAGGAGGATCGGGTGCCACTGCTCCCACCCTCATAATCACCAACAAACTCAGAGCCATAGCAGGTGGATTGAGCATAGGACCAGCAAGCGCATCAGGAAGTAAGGCCTGGTCAACTTCCAAGAACATCATTGATTTTAAAGACTTCAATGGAGATGGTTACCCTGATATTGTCACAGATAAATCCATCCAATACACCAATCCCCGAGGAGGGCTGGAATCAACAGCAATTACCCACGGCCTAGGCAATCACGAAGCTAAGAGCAGTGCAGAAGGCTTCACCCTGGGCGGCACTTTTGTAAATAGCAGCCCCACCAATAGTGGGGGCACCAGTGGAGCCGGATCCGTAAAAAGAACCTCGCGAAGAAAGTCAAGAACCAATAAAGGTGCATCCAAGTCCAAAAGTGCCACCAAGTCAAGCAAAGGTGGAATGGGCATTAGCGCCAGCTTTACAGATGATGAGGATGAAACCAATCACTCCTGGATGGACATCAATGGAGATGGACTGCCCGATAAAGTATTCAAAGGAGGGCGAGCAGCTTTAAACTATGGGTACAAGTTTGGTCCTAGGGAAATCTGGGGATTTGACTATATCCGTAAAGGGGTAAGTGAAGACTTCGGTGGAGGTATCGGTATCAACATAAGCAATGGAAGTATAGCGGGAGGCATTAGCACTTCCAGGACAGAATATTATGCAACTCACGCCATACAAGACATCAACGGCGATGGATTGGTGGATGTAGTAGTTTCATCAGATCCTATGAAGGTCCGGTTTAATACCGGAAGTGGATTTACGGCTCCTCAATCTTGGGATGGTCTTAACAAACTGGATGAAGGGTCATCCACCGGAGAATCTGTCAATGCAGCATTTACTGTATGTATTCCAATCTTTTTTGTAAGATTCTGTACCAATCCTTCCACATCAATCGGTCGGGGTGTGGATCGTCCACTGAATGAAATCAATGACATCGATAATGACGGGTACCCGGACATCCTCACTTCTAATGCTGACGGTAAATTAACCGTACGAAAATCCAAAATAGGCAGGACGAATTTGCTAAAGAAAGTTACACGCCCGCTGGGTGCTGAATTCACCATTGATTACACACCCATTACCACTGATTCCAAGAACCCCAATTCTTTATGGGCTTTTACAAGTGTGGAAATGTATGATGGATACCAGGGTGACGGTGCAGATTACATTAGAAACCAGTATGAGTACGAAGAAGGCAACTATGATCGTAATGAAAAGGAATTTTATGGTTTTAAGAAAGTAATTGATCGGCAACTTAATACCGAACGCAACGACCAGGTAGCAAGAGAGGTGGTTTACACTTTTCACAATGAAAATTATTACCTGAATGGCAAGTTGAGGTCCATCCTTAACCAGGATACAGAGGGCAATAAGTACAAAGAAGTAACCTACACTTATGCGTTGATGGATATTGAGAATGGGGATTTCCTTTCTACGGCTTTCGCCAAAAATGACTACGGTATGGCCTTCCCTGCCTTGCTGGAATCAAGGATGACCAGTTATGAAGAGAAAGATGGGCCAGGCCTTACTTCAACTACCCGCTACTCTTATGACACCAAGGGCAATGTGACTGAAATGGTGGAAGATGGGCAGGGACATGAAACCCAATACCTCAGGACCACTCTTGAATATCAATTCCTGGATGACATCCTCAGATATGACAAAGTCATCGCAGAAGAAAAACATGCACAGATTGGTCTTCGGGAAAAAGTTGAAAATGAAATCGATGAACTGGGTAGAACTACGGCGATTAAGATATACATCAATGAAGATGATTATGCCACCATCAACCAGGAGTGGAATGAGTATGGGCGCATAACCAAAGTGATCCGCCCGGAAAACTACAAAGGAGAACGACTGGCTTATACCTATACCTACGATGACGTCATTCATGATCGCATTATATTAACCAAAGATTCCTATGGGTATAAGTCCAGGGACAGCTTTGAATTTGTCCACGACCGATTGATCCATCAGACTGATCTGAATGGACAGGAGATAAAGTATACCATCGACCATCTCGGCAGATACACTTCCATTACAGGACCAAAGGAGATCAACAATGGCATTGATTATACGATCAAATACACCTATGATCATGCGGGTACGTATCCTTACTCCATGACGGCATATTATAATCCGGATCACAATAATGATATGGAGGTTTACACCTTCATCGATGGACTGGGTCGCGAGGTTCAGACCAAGACAACTGGCGCCATTTTTAGGGGTAAAAACCAATTGTCTGATCCGGTGATGATCGTTTCCGGGAGAGATGTTTATGACTGTCTGGGGAGATTAAAAGAAACGTATTACCCTACTACAACAGCCAGATCTTCATTAACGACACCAAGCACGACAATAGATAATGTTGCTCCTATGGTCATGGAATACGATATACTGGACCGGGTAACATCATTCACCCATCCCAACGGTGGAAGATATACCATTGAGTATTCCATAGATAATGATATCAATGGAATCCCAGCAATAAAATCATCTGTGACAGATCCCAATGGAGTCGTAAAAGATAAATTTACTGATGCCATGGGTAGGGTTGTATCCAATAGAAAGGATGGGCCGTATGGAGACATTTGGACTCAGTTCATCTACGACAACCTTGCGGAGATGACAGGAATCATCGATGATTCCGGCAATGAAACCAGCTACATTTATGATTGGATGGGTAGGCGGATAGAAACCATCCATCCTGACGGTGGGTCTGTGGTCAAGGAATTTGATCATACCAATAATGTCATCAAAAAGATAACACCAGAGATCAGGAATAACATCCCCAATGGCGGAGGCATCACCTATCAATACGACCACGAGCGACTGATTCAGATCGACTTTCCGAAAAACATCTTCAACCGAGTACAGTTATCCTATGGCACCCCGGATGCCGATCACAATCGAGCCGGAAGGATCTGGTTACAACAGGATGCCAGTGGAGGCCAGGAATATTTCTTCGATGAATATGGAAACAGCATCAAGAACATCAGATCTGTACTAATCAATGGTGCCAACCTGGATACCTATGTATGGGAATCCAGATATGATACGTGGAACCGGTTGGACAGCATGTATTATCCCGATGGTGAATTGATTACTTATACCTACAACGATGCCGGATCACTGGTATCCATGCAAGGCATTAAAGACGATGTCATTTACGACTATCTGAAGGGGATTGGGTATGATAAATTTGACCAAAAGGTTTATACGCATTATGGAAATGATGTAGAAAACAACTATATCTACAGTCCTGATGACAGAAGGATTGATCGGATCATCTCTCAATCCGGAAATCGGGAATTGATGGCACTGGATCTTGATCACGACCAGGTGGGTAATATCACCAATTCCTCAACAGAGATGGAATTCCCCGGAACAGATGAGAAAATAGTCTCTAACCTGAACATGTCATACGACGAGATGTACCGTCTCAGTCAATCCCAGGGCTCCATAAAAATGGGAGATACATCTAACGATTATAACCTGTTAATGGATTATGACAACATCAACAACATCATGTTGAAATCCCAGTCCCTGGCTCCGGCAATGGATACCAGTGGTCTTAATTCTTACACCCTGGATTACCAATATGATACAGAAAAACCACACACCCCGGCAGAGATCGGTGGTCAGTTGTATACTTTCGATGACAATGGAAATACCACAGGATATTCAGGTAATGGCATCTTCCGATACAACAGGATGAACTGGGATGAAGAGAATCGATTGATGTCTGTGTCTAATGATGGAGCCATCAACCAGATCACCTATGATGCCAGTGGGGAACGGGTAGTTAGAAGTCATGGAGGTATCAGAGGCGTATTTGTCAATGGAGCTCCTGCAGGTGTAATCGATCACAAGAGCGATTATTTCGTAGATGTCAGCCCATATTTCAAAAAGACAAAGGATGCATTCTACAAGCATTATTACATCGGAGATCATCGGTTTCTAATCAAGGAAGGACTGGGAAGTTTTGACAATAAGTTCTGGCCCAATGGTGCCATTACTGCCGGAAATCTTAATTACATCTCGAGGATGCAACAGTTGCAGTCAAGCCTGGACAACTACTATATCGATCTGGGCATACCACCAGGTCCACCAACCCTACAAGGATATTATGGGCAACCAGAATACACTTCAGATCCATTCCCCATTGCCCAACAAGGATTATACAATGCACCTCCAAGAAATTGGCCGCAACCTACTTTCAACCCGGACACAACAGGAGCTCCTGGCCCGCCCGTATGGTTCAGCGTGGATTCTCTGACCAATGACAATGTCAGTCCAGGTTATGGCTTTTCTCCGCACAAGATTGGTGCTGAAATCATCAATGCATACTTACATGTGGACCACACCATGAGTACGATCATCACGACAGATTACAATGGGGAAGTGAGCACGAGTACATACTATTCTCCATTTGGAGAAATCCTCCACGAAGAAAAGATGGATGAACGAATGAATGTCAATTACCGATTCAACAATAAATCCTACGATCCTGAATCCAATAACTACTACTATGGAGCAAGATACCTGGATACTAAAACGTCACTTTGGAATTCTATTGATCCCTACCATGAAGAAGTACCCGGTTGGTCTCCTTATTCTTTTGCCTTCCTCAATCCGGGGCGGTACATTGATGAGGATGGTAACCTTCCCGGGGAATTGTTTTCTTCTCCTGAGAAAGCTGCTTATGACTTCGGTAAGATCTACAATCCTAAGTCGTTTAAGATCAATCGAGAATATGGCGCACAGATATATAGGGTATCAAAAAATGGAAAGAACTTTTATACCTATGCCAAACCCTTAAGAGGAACCAAAGCCAGTGTCAAGCTTGCTTCGGCACCCAAAGGATTCAAAGTAGTAGCCGATGTACACTCTCATGGTGCACACATGCATAAGTATAAGAATAATGACTTTTCATCCACAGATATGAGTGGGAATGCCAATGATAGAACCATTGGATTCGTAACCACACCGGATGGATCATTGAAGAAATACAATCCATGGAAGCGTAAAACGACCGTTGTCAGCAGGAGCCTACCCTATGACAACCAACATTATACCACCGGCAGGCCCAATCGCATCAATCGGAAACGAGAAGCCCGATTCATCGGCACCCGAAGTGGAAATGTCGACAATCGACGGAATGCTGTAAATCTTGGATCTGCATCTAAGAGTAGCAAGGTGAAGAAGAATAATCGGAAGGTGACATTGGGGAGGAAGAGTGAATAGGAGCAAGTGAGAAGGTTAACGTAGAATGGATTTAAGCGAGGACGCTTAAACCAACGGAGAAAGTATGATCGTTTCGCGCGGGGACGCGTGAAACAACTTTGCAGACGTTATTGCAGGTGTCCCCGCATGCAATGTTTAGAATTATGAAGTTTGTACCAAATGGTTTCTATATCAGGACTCCAGCTTTTGTTTTAAGGACTTTATTTCCTCAGCATATTGATCAGCTTGCGTATTGAGGATAGGAAAGGCGGCCTCCAGGTGAAATCTTGCTTCTTCCTTTCGATCCATTTGATAAAGACAACTGCCGTAAAAATAATGAGCTCGTCCTATGAGTGCATTGCCTGCAGCCAGAGTTTCCGTTTTAATATCGAGGTTTTCTTTAAGCAATGGCAAGGCTTCATCATATCTTCCCATATCGTACAAGGTCATTCCCATGCCAGCCACGAGACTACTTTTTCTTGATGCGGGTTGATCATTTAATGCATAAAATATATCAAAAGCTTTTTCATGATAATACATGGCTGAATCATACCTTTCAAGTCCACGAAAACTGAGTGCCAGCGAATTATAGGTGCCAGATACATAATTATGCTTTTGGCCAAATAGATTTTCTATCCTTTTTACCAGGTCTTTATAAGCAACAACTCCCTCTTCATACCTTTTGAGATTGACGGTAGCACGTGCAACATTAGAGGCACTAGCAATGGTCTCAATATGATCCGGACCAAAGATTGCTTCTCGTTGTTCCAGGCCCTTCTTCCCGAATTCAATTGCTTCTGCGTATTTTCCCTGATCATAGAAATTACTGGCAATGTGATTGTAGGTATAAGCGATTTCAGAATGTGGTTCTTCATACAATTCCCTGGACATCCTCAGGCTCTTCTGATAAAAGCTGTCAGCCAGCTCATGCTCCAGTAAATACCGCTTACTGATCCCAATAAAAGTGTACAATTCAGCAAGTGACGCATGTGGAGGATCATAGATCTCCTCGAATACTTTCAATACCTCGAGATAAAGTGAATCTGAGGCTTCTGCCCTTCCTTCGTCACCGGCAATATGAGCCAGAATCAGGTTGGCCTCTCCGATCTGATCCTTGTCCTCTTTTTCAAATACTCCAAGTGCTTTGGACAGATAGTCTTTTGAATCCTCATAATTAGAGACTTGGTAACTATAAGCTGCCAGTTTCATGTACAGATCTCCTTGTTCTCTTCTGGGAATGTCTTTTCCTTCATACAATTCTTCCGTCAGCCTCAGTAAACTATCTGCCATAGGATAGTCATTGATGGCTGTAAATACGTCACCAAGCACCGTCATCATCTCTCCTTTAACCAGTGGGTCAATGTCTTCCGTCTTCAACAAATCATCAGTAGCATTCATCATAAAGCTATCTACTGTGATCTGCTCTCCTTGTGAAGCATAAGGACTTGCTTGTGCAAATAAACCTGTCATCAGGTTGACAACCTCTCTTTTCTTATTGGCCTCTGAGACGGCGATGTCTTTCTCATTCTGTAATGACCAGGTGTAGTACGAAACCAATGAAATGATGGTTACCAATGCCAGAATACCAAGAGTCACCAAAGACTTATTTCTGTTAACAAATTTCCTGAAGACATATCCTTTACTATCGGATTTCAATGAAATAGGGTATCCGTTAAGGTAAGATTGTACATCGTTTTTCAATTCTAATACAGAATCATATCTCAGCTTAGGATCTGATTGAATGGCCTTTCGGCAAATGTCATCCAGGTCACCGGCAACATTATTGGCATATGGAGAAAACTTGCTGGGTAGTCGAGAAGGCTTTTCAGACCTGGCCAGCAAATAATCTTTCTTTGACATCTCAAAATCACCGAATGGTAAGCTCTCTGTTACCAAGAAATATAGTAAGGTGCCGAGGGCATAAACATCACTTTTTACGCTTAATTCAGATTGATCGATCTGCTCGGGAGAGGCAAAAGCAACAGAAAAATGGTTTAATGTGCTTTCAGTGGAGTGTTCACCTTTACTATCGAGGATTTTTTTGGAAATACCAAAATCCAGAATTTTTGGATTTTTATTTTCAGTTACAATGATGTTCCCGGGCTTCAGGTCTAAGTGCAGTACGAGTTTCTGATGGGCATAGGTAATCCCATCACACACCCTACTGAACAACTCCAATCTCTCTTTGAACCCTGGTTTTTCTTCTTTGATATAATCTTCGAGCGGACGACCATCGATGTATTCCATAATGAAGTACATTCTTTCATCCTCAGTTGTTCCGCCATCATACAATCGGCCGATATAAGGATGATTCAATCCAGCAAGAATCCTTCTCTCTTCCCTGAACTGATTCAGCAGCTTTTCACTGAGGAGTCCGGGCTTGATCACCTTAATAGCAACAGTCTGATCGAAGTCTCCATCTATACGTGTACCTTGAAATACAGTACCCATTCCTCCCTGTCCCAGGATGGATTCCAACTGGTAAGAACCGATCTTTGTTCCGATGAGAGATTGATCATCTGCCGCCTCCCATGGTTGAAACTGTTGCTGTAATAATGGATGTAACTGATCCTCTTCTTCCAACAAGGAAACTACCTCTTTATATATATCCGGATTGGTTGCTCTGAGTTGCTCGAGAGCATCCTTTGATTCAGCTTCCTTTAATTCTTTAATGGTTGAAAAAGCGTCTATGACCTGACTCCATGAATTATCGTTCATCCTCAATTCAATTGTTGCCTCATCTCCCTGCTTAACCAAGATCTTGCTGTCTGCCACTCCCTCTTGACAGTAGCCAGGGAGATGTTCATCATGTCAGCAATTTCTTTCTGTTTAAATCCACTGAAGAACCAATATTCAATGATTTTGCTCCCTCGATTACTCAATTGTTGATACCTGTTCATGGCTTCATCAAGGTATACCAGATCATCCATACTGCCTTCAGTCATGAGCTGGTCATCACATAAGGTAATCCTTAATTGGTCTCCTCCTCGTTTCTTTGCCTTCTTCTGTTTTGCATAATTGATCAGGATCCTTCTCATGGCTGTTGATGCCATGGCATAGAAGTGATCTCTATTCTGGAAAGATTGGGTCCTCTGTCCGGCCAGCTTCATGTAAGCTTCATGCACCAGATCAGTAGTGCTAAGTGTAAGGTTACTGGATTCAAACCTCAACTTATTGTGGGCGATGGATTTCAGTTCGTTGTAGACAATGGAAAAGTGCTCATCGTCAAATGCTTTATAATCGGATTGTACTTGATTCATTGTAATTGGTATTATAAATTGACATTATAACTAAAAGTCAATACAATTGGGATTTCGATTAACGATATCAATGATAATAAAAATGTGAGAATTTATCTTAAAGATTGTTGTCTAAATGGGGTATAAACCTTAAAGCTGTTTCATCTATTCAATTCTGTGGCTATCTTCTGTATACTCACTGCTTATCATTGCGTCATCCTCTGCAGAACTCAGCAAAATAATTCATTCTCTTTACCACTAAGGCCATTAAGATTACACTAAGAAAGGCTAAGATTAATTCCATTAAATCTTTGCAATTCATTGCGTCTCCATCTGTAGAACCCAGCGAAATAAGCTCCTTCATGTTTTTTACCACTAAGGTCATTAAGATTACACTAAGAATAACTAAGATTAATTCCAATAAATCTTTGCGATTCATTGCGACTCTCTTTGCGAAACTTCGCGAAATCCTTTTTTGTTGCAAATAAATTTGCAACTCCTTTTGCCCCTTTTTCCTTACCTTCAGTATTCCATAAATCAAACCTAGTATCCATGATCCAAAAACACACCTGGGAATCCATCCCTACCGAAGAAGTCACCCCAAAAATGCATAGAAAGATTCTGGCCGGAGATCAGATGATGATCGCTAGAATGAAATTCAAAGATGGGTTTTTAGTGCCATTACACAGCCACCATAATGAACAGATCACCCATGTATTGAAAGGGACGATCCGGTTCTGGTTTGGTGATGACAAGGGT
Organism: Saprospiraceae bacterium; assembly: GCA_013002995.1. Lineage (GTDB taxonomy): Bacteria > Bacteroidota > Bacteroidia > Chitinophagales > Saprospiraceae > JABDLO01. The sequence continues at coordinate 23,563 of JABDLO010000138.1, forward strand.
GAAACACTCGATGTGAACGCAGGAGAGATGATCGTTATTCCGGGCAACCTTCCTCATGAAGCCTTGATGATCGGTGACGTTGAAGAAATTGATCATTGGGCACCTCCTAGGAAAGATTGGCTGGATGGTTCTGACGATTATTTAAGAAAAGGAAAGAGTTAAATGGATTTAGGATTAAAAGACAAAGTAGCATTCGTAGCTGCCTCCAGCCAGGGGTTAGGGAGAGCAGTTGCTAAAGAACTGGCAATGGAAGGATGCCATGTCATCATCAATGGACGGACCAATGAAACCTTACGGAAGACAGAAGAGGAAATCAAATCTCTTGCTACCGGTAAGGTGCTGGCATTAAAAGGAGACCTCACTTCTGAAACCGATCGAAATCGCATCATCGGTAAGACAATTTCAACTTTTGGCTCAGTAGATATTCTGGTCACCAATTCAGGAGGACCACCACCCGGAAAATTTGAATCATTTAAAAAAGAAGATTGGGATTCTGCATACGAGTTGCTGCTGGGAAGTGCGGTAGGCCTCATCCATGGTTTTCTTCCAGGTATGAAGGAAAAGCAATCAGGTCGGATTGTTGCCATCACTTCCAGAGCAGTCAAGGAACCGGTCCCGAATCTGATCCTGTCCAACTCTGTAAGGGCATCCGTAGTAGGATTATTGAAAACCCTATCACTGGAATTAGCACCTTACAACATCACCGTTAACAATGTGATGCCGGGATACACCGATACGGAACGACTCCAGAAATTGATTGCTGCGAATCCTAATTTTGAAAAGGCCATCAATCAAGTGCCGTTAAAGAGAATGGGACGTCCGGATGAATTTGCTGCAGCTGTTGTATTTCTGGCTAGTGAAAGGGCGAGTTATATTACAGGGGTCAGTCTACCTGTTGATGGGGGAAGTATTAAGGGGCTGATGTGAGTTATTTCGCAGAGATACGCTAAGATTTTCGCAAAGAATCGCAAAGAAACAATTTTAAGGTAAGTACTTAGGACTTCTGAATGCTAATTACTCTTCTTCACGTACTGGGTGAGGATGACGATCTGTTGGCCTTCTACTTTTCCTTCTATCTGCTCAGCATTATCGTGAACCAGTCGGATCCTTCTGACCGCGGTTCCTCGCTTGGCAGTAAAATTCGCACCTTTTACATTTAGATCCTTGATCAATACTACGGTATCCCCCGCTTCCAAGACATTTCCATTGCTGTCTTTATGTACGATGGTTGCTGATTCATCATCTAAGCCGGATTTGGCCCATTGGGATGTATCGTCGTCCATATACATCATATCTATCAAGTCCTGAGCCCACCCTTCTTCGCTCAATCGGTGCAACATTCTGAAGGAAACAACCTGGACTGCAGGAACTGTACTCCACATACAATCATTAAGACATCGCCAGTGGTTTACATCTGTATTATCAGGATTAATCAATTGGTCAATACATTTGGCGCAAGCTACGATGAAATGATCCTGATGTCCACCGTCTTTAGGCGCCACTAAATATTCATCTAGCTCAGTGGTGCTATTGCACAATTCACACTTTCCTTCACTGCGTTCCATTAAATCTGGTCTTACAGGCATCAAATATTGAATTTATAGCGGCAAAGGTAAGATTAATTATGCCATGGATAATTGCTCTACAACTTCGTCAAAATAAAAGAAAAGCTTTCCCGATATGAAATCGAGAAAGCTTTGAGCATAAATTTTTGGTGAATATTAATTATTAAATCGGTCCATACCGAATGCATAATAATAAGATCCCGGAACATCCTCATACACTCCTTCCATCATCACACCCCCTTCTTTATTTTCAAGGTACTCTACAAGAGCATCGACATCCTTAATTTTCTTACCATCAATCTTGGTGATGATAAATCCTTCTCTCATCTGGGTATATTTCCTCAATTTTCCAGGGTATAATTTCTTCACTTTAACTCCACCGTCTATTTTGAGTTCTTCAGCTAGCTCGGCTTCAACATTCTCTAGTTCAGCTCCCAATATTTTAATGACCTCCCGGGTATCAGCACTGGCCAGTTCCTTGTTTCCATCTCTGTTATTGAGAATCACATCCAGAGTCTTCATTTTACCATTTCGGTCGATCAATAGGGTAACTTTTTCTCCAGGGCGATATTGAGCAATAATACCTTGTAATTCAGGAGAGGTCTTTACATTTTTGCCATTTACGGCTGTAATTACATCGCCAACCTCAACACCTGCCTCCCCAGCAGCACTATTTTCCATTAAACTATCAACGTAGACTCCAACGGTCAAATCCAGATCTTTTTCTTTGGCAAGATTGCCATCCAATGATCTGATCATAATACCTAGGACCCCTCGCTGGACGGTACCATATGTAATTAGATCTTCAACCACCTTCTGTGCAATATTGGCAGGTACCGCAAATCCATATCCGGCAAAGGTACCGGTAGGGCTGGCAATGGCTGTATTGATCCCAATCAATCCACCGGATAAGTTAACCAGTGCTCCTCCACTATTGCCGGGGTTTATTGCAGCATCTGTCTGAATGAAATTTTCTATGGCGTACCGGTCCCTGTTGATGTTGATGTTCCTGCCTTTAGCACTTACAATTCCGGCAGTTACGGTCGATGTTAATCCCATTGGATTACCTACCGCAAGCACCCATTGGCCGATATTGACTTCATCAGAATTTACAAATGGGACAACAGGAAGGTCCTCTGCCTTAATCTGTAATAGAGCCAGATCAGTTGATGGATCTGTACCGATAACCCGAGCTTTAAAAGTACGGTTATCGTGCAGTGTCACTTCGATATCGTCCGCTTCAGACACTACATGATTATTGGTAATGATATATCCATCTTCGCTTATAATCACTCCAGAACCTGTTCCTACCTTCATGGGTTGGTTTTCAGGAATTCTTTCAGGAGTACCGTTGCGGGGTCTGGGATTGAAAAATCGATTAAAATCATCACCAAAGAAATCCTTGAAAGGATCCGGAAGTTGCCGATACTCAAATGACCGACTGTTCCCTTCATACATATGTGTGGACTTGATGTGAACAACACCATGAATCACCTTTTCAGCGGTTTCATTGAAGTCCAGAGTTGTTAACTTTCCATTTTCATCCATACTGTAAAGTACCTGGGATGATGGAGCATTGCTCAGGTGTTGAATCTGTATCGTTTTATCATTATCATCAACCATTTGATACCCGGCTATGGTGATGACGCTGAATACAATGGCAGTTATTGCAGAAAGAAAAATTTGCTTTTTCATACTTGATATAAAATTTGTGTCTTAAAAAATGATATTTCCTGATTTCAAACTGTAATAGGTAATCGTAATGTAGATAGGTAGGCCGCCTATCCCATGAGAATCATCTATCTAGAACTGAAAATAAATCTGTGTAAGATCTACAGCAGCCTACCGATCGTATGCTTACGAAATCTTAATTTGTCTTGCAGGTTTCTGCTTAGCTTCATCTTTCTTTGGAAGCATGATGGATAAGATACCATCGGCGTATCTTGCATTGATCTTGGCATCATCTACAATCTTCTTATTGAGATTAAATGATCGCTGGAATGCCTGGTAACTGAATTCCTTCCTGGTATAATGTTCACCCTCATTCAACTCATCTTCCATTTTCTTTTCACTCTTGATGGTGAGGATGTTATTGTCCAATTCAATATCAAAGTCACCTTTCTTCATACCGGGAGCGGCCATCTCTACATAATAGGCATCTCCTGTTTCTTTGATATTAACGGAAGGCATGGTCATATTGGGACCGAGGAGGTCTTGATCTGACCAATCAAATAATTGAGTCCAATTGTCATCTAAAAACCTAGAGACAGTTGGTAGCAATGATCTTTTTACTGGTAACATGGCTATAGATTTTAATAAAAGTTAAACAATAATTTATCAATTTTACCTGATCAACCAATATACCAAAACCACAAAAATGACAGTCTGACAGTTTAATAAATTCAGAAATATTTCGAAATGAAAAAATTTCATTCGACGATAGTCAAAATGTCATTTAGAATTTAATATGCTATCAATCAGTTGTTTACAATGACGAGTGCAGACTCAATTGCATCTGTGTCTTGGCCCATCCATCTGTGGTCTGGCGCATTAATCCAAGTTGTACCCTGTGATTGGTAAACAGTCCATAACCCAGGGCAGCATAGGAACGATTGCGGTCAAATAGTTCCACCGATCTTCCATCACCAATGTCACGCTGTCCATTGATGAATATTTCATTGTAAAATGCCAGATACCAGGTACCCTTAGTAAGTCTTGTGTTATTGAGAGGAATATTAAGGAATAAATTGTACCGCCATCGGATGCGAAAATCCTGGTTTTCTACCCATCGTTGCTCGAATCTGAATCTGTGGGTCAATTGAAAGCGGTCACTAATCCTATGAGGGATCAATGCTTCCTGGTAGATCCTGCTTTCTACAGTGGTTTCTTTGCTTTCGCCAAATGCACCGGTACGGATGTATCCATATCCCAGTGTCCCCTTAATGGTCTTCGCATTATTCTCGAGGGTCAGTCCGGTTCTTAAAAGCAATTGCTCCTGGTCCGATCCAAAATCCCAATACCTGAATTGATAGTCTCCCTGCAATCCGAAGTTGGAATTATTGAATGGTTTATTCCAGAAAAACATGTACCAGGCCCCGGTCTGGTCGCCGTCTACTTGTGATGATAAGGTAAAAGGAAGGAAAATGAATGTACATAATACGTACAGCAATTGTTTTGTCATGATGTCCTCGTTTAGGAAGTGTAACAGTTTTTGACTTTGATGGTTGAAATTTTTATTTATGAATTATAGCCATCGGTTTTACTTTGTCATTCTTGTCATGATTTGAAGTGGTTTTCATTCTAAGTGGTTTAATAAGTGTATGATTTATCCTCTATCAAGTCATTTAAATCTTAAAAATTTAATATTTTCTTGATTGGGAAGAATTAAGCAAGTAATTTTATAAATATCAATATCAGGAATGGAAAACATCTGCTGTAATTCCACGCAAAATAGGGTTTTAAATCAAGCATGATTAATTTTTAACCATACC
>JABDLO010000143.1 GCA_013002995.1 Saprospiraceae bacterium
CAAAATAGTTTTTTTAATTAGTATTTTAAGGCATCATAATTCATAGATTTGCTGAAAATTTAATGATTTGACATTAATTAAATCGATATCCGGAATGAGAGGAACAATTGGAGGTTTTCCTGGCACAAACCTGACTCCGATTGATATTGTTGAAATGACTTCAGCTTATGGCAGATGGTTGCTTGACAAAGGTGCTGAAAGAAGGGTTGTTCTAGGCAGGGACGGACGAATTTCAGGATCCATGGTGTCGAAAATAGCAACACAGACCTTGCTTGCAATGGGCATTGATATTATTGACCTTGGATTATCAACGACACCTACAGTTGAAATGGCTGTACCACATCTTAATGCGGGTGGAGGCATTATTTTTACGGCAAGTCATAATCCAAGAGAATGGAATGCGCTTAAACTATTAAACAACAAAGGGGAATTCATCTCGGCGCAGGATGGAGAAGATCTATTGAAAATTGCTGACAACAGGGATTTTTCCTATTCAGATATAGATAACCTTGGGACTTATAGCAGAAATAATGAGATGATGGATTATCATATCAGCGCCATCCTTGGGCTTCCTTACATTAATAATTCGCTCATCCGGAAACAGGGTTTTAAAGTTGTTGTGGACTGTATAAATTCTACCGGGGCCATAGCTATTCCGCTTTTGCTTGATAAACTTGGATGTGAATACACATTGATCAATGAAAAAGTAGATGGAGAATTTGCCCATAACCCTGAACCCCTGGCTAAAAACCTGGAAGGTCTCGCGGAAAAAGTGTTGCAGTCAAAAGCGCATCTTGGCATTGCTGTGGATCCTGATGTAGACAGGCTGGTTTTCATGAATGAAGATGGTCAGTTATTCGGAGAAGAATATACACTTGTGGCAGTTGCTGATTTTATCCTGTCAATAAATCCAGGAGCTACAGTATCGAATCTCTCGTCAACCAGGGCTTTAGGTGATGTAAGTAAGAAATATGGGCAATCCTATTATGCTTCTGCAGTTGGAGAAGTGAATGTTGTAGAGAAAATGAAGGAAGTAAATGCAGTGATTGGAGGTGAAGGAAATGGCGGCGTTATCCTTCCTGACTTGCATTACGGAAGAGATGCCCTTGCTGGTATCGCCTTGATGCTGAATCACCTTGCAGAAAAACAATTAACAATGTCTGCCCTGAAAAGCGAATATCCTGAGTATCATATTGTCAAGGAAAAAGTAAACCTGAGTGAATCTATAATTCTTGATGATATTTTAAATCAGGTCAGGAATAGTTATCTTGAAGAAGAAATCAATGAAGTCGATGGTCTAAAGATCGATTTTAAAAATGGATGGGTACATTTGAGAAAATCCAATACAGAACCCATTATCCGGATCATTGCAGAATCATCAAGCATTAGTGAAGCAAATAAATTGGTGGATATGATTAAAGTATATTTTAATGGAAAGCCTTAACAAAGAAACACTTGTACCTGTATCCCTTGAAGATTATTTCAAGCCATTCAGGGAAAATGTCATCGGACATGACCTATTGATAGAAACACCTCAAGGATTGATTCCATTGCTCTATGCTGATTGGGTCGCCAGCGGCAGGATGTATGGACCCATTGAAGATATTATGGTCGATCAGATTTCACCATATGTAGCGAATACACATACTCAAACTACAACAACAGGTTGTTCAATGACCCTTGCCTATTCCAGGGCCAGACAAATTATCAAGGAGCATACCAATGCTTATGATGAAGATATTCTTATTTCGTCCAATTCCGGAATGACAGGTGTTGTCAATAAATTCCAGAGAATACTTGGCTTCAGAGTTCATGAAAAATACCTGGATAAGTTGTCTTTGGAAGAAAAGCCGCTGATCATAGTATCACATATGGAACATCACAGCAATCAAACCTCTTGGTTGGAAACTATTGCAGATGTCCGTGTCATTGAACCGACCGACGAAGGTCTGGTATGTCTTGATGATTTGAAAAAGATACTGGAAGAAAACAAGCACCGGGAAACAATCATTGCAGCAATCACTTCTTGTTCAAATGTGACAGGTATATTTACGCCATACTATGATGTTGCCGAGATAGTGCATGAATACGGTGGTTTATGTTTTGTTGATTTTGCCTGTAGTGCACCTTATATTGATATAGACATGCATCCTGCCGACAGACCAAACGCACATCTTGATGCCATCTTTTTTTCACCACACAAATTTCTCGGAGGACCCGGAAGTACAGGTATACTGATTTTTAAAAAAGAACTTTATACCAACAGAATACCTGATAACCCGGGCGGCGGTACTGTCGACTGGACTAACCCGTGGGGCGAACATAAATACCATGATGAAATAGAAGCCAGGGAAGATGGTGGTACGCCAGCATTTCTTCAAACGATCAGGGTTGGATTGAGTATTCAACTCAAAGAACAGATGAAGGTTGATAAAATAAAAGAAAGAGAAGAAGAAATCATGAATATCATATGGCCAGTGATGCAAAAGATCCCTAACCTTCATGTCCTGGCTTCCAATATTAGAGACAGGCTCTCAGTGATTTCTTTCTATATCGATAATTTGCATTATAACCTTGCGGTTAAACTTCTGAATGACAGGTACGGAATACAGGTCCGTGGTGGTTGTTCATGTGCCGGGACATATGGGCATTACCTGTTACATGTAACAAAAGAAACAAGCAAATCCATCACCGAGAAGATTTCCCAGGGAGATTTGACAAGCAAACCCGGGTGGATCCGCCTTTCGCTCCATCCTGTTATGTCAGATAAACAGGTCAGGTATATCGGGGAAGCCATTACAGAATTGGCGGCAAATTTTGATGAATGGGCAAAAGACTACCATTATTCGTCTTCGATGAATGAATTTATTCATAATGAAAAAGGAATCATGGAGGAAGCTGTTGTTAAGAATTGGTTTAATTGTGAGTTGAAATAACTATGACTGTATATTTTGATAATGCATCGACTACCCCTCTATTAGAAGAGGTCAAAGAGGAAATGATCAGGGTTGTTAAAAATTATTTTGGGAACCCTTCATCTATTCACAGATTTGGCAGAGAAGCCAAAACGCTCGTTGAAGAAGCGCGTAAAACGATTGCCAGTGGATTGAATGCTTCCACTGGAGAGATATTTTTCACCTGTGGTGCCACAGAAGGAAATAACATGGCCCTCCTTGCTTCAATCAGGGACCTTGGAGTACAGCAAATTATTTCATCGCCCACTGAACACCATTGCATTACACATACACTTGATTACATTGTTGAAAATAATCTGGCGGAAGTCAGATTTCTCAAAGTCGATAAATCCGGACATATCGATTATGATGAATTGAATACAATTCTTTCAGAATCAGGTAAAAAATCACTGGTTTCATTGATGCATGCCAATAACGAAATAGGGACGCTTCATGATATTGAAAGAATTGCCGGGATCACATCACAAAACAATGCTTTATTTCATTGTGATACCGCGCAGTCCATGGGTAAGTATCATTTTGATCTTGATACGTTGAAAGTAGATTTCCTGTCCGGATCAGCACATAAGTTTTTCGGTCCTAAAGGCGCAGGATTTATGTACATCAGGAATGAGAATATGCTTAAGCCAATGTTGTTTGGTGGATCACAGGAACGTGGAGTACGGAGCGGAACAGAAAACATCTATGGCATTGCAGGGATGTCTAAAGCGTATCAATTAGCTATGGAAGAAATGGATCAAAGACATGAATATGTACAATCCCTCAAAAACTATTTTCATTCAAGACTGGAATCAGAATTGGATGATATTCAGTTTAATGGAGATCCGGGAAATCAGCTTTATAATGTAATCAGTGCCAGTTTTCCTGCTTCAGAAAAATCGCCGCTCATGATGATGAACCTGGATATCGCCGGTATATCAGCATCTGCAGGTAGTGCATGCTCGTCTGGTGTGGAAAATGATTCTCATGTTCTTGCTGCCATAGGCCATGATCCTCAAAGAAAGACCGTAAGATTTTCACTCTCTCATTTAAACACCAGGGATGAGGTGGATTATGTCATAAAGAAATTAAAAACGATGACACCGGCGCTTCATGAAACTTCATGAAGTATATATTAAAAGATGTTTTGAACTTGCGCGTATTGCAGGTAAAAAGACAGGGAATAATCCGATGGTTGGTGCAGTGCTTGTGTACAAGGACAAGATCATTGGAGAAGGATACCATCGCAATTTCGGTGGTCCACATGCCGAAGTCAATGCAATTCATAGTGTACCGGTTAATC
>JABDLO010000150.1 GCA_013002995.1 Saprospiraceae bacterium
AAAATAGACCCTGTTCGAATAATAAGAGGACAATGACATGACGACAGTACTCGAAGCAAAAAATATAAACAAATACTTCAGGAAACCTGTATTATTCCATGTAATAAAGGATGTATCCTTTAGGGTAGAGAAAGGAGAATTTGCTTCGATAATGGGTAAGTCCGGATGCGGAAAGTCTACATTGCTTTATATCCTATCTACAATGGATACTGATTATGATGGGAAACTGTTCTTGAACGATGAACTCGTTACAGGACAAAGCAGACAATATCTTTCCTATCTGCGTAATAAGCACATCGGATTTGTATTTCAATTCCATTATTTATTATCTGAATTCTCAGTATTGGAGAATGTCATGCTTCCCGCCAAGAAATTAGGAGAAAAATCATTTGAGGAAATAGAACATAGCGCCATGGAAAAACTGAAGATGCTGAATATCGATCATTTAGCGAGAAAGCGCGCTTCACGGATTTCAGGAGGTGAAAAACAAAGGGTGGCCATAGCAAGGGCGTTGATTAATGACCCTTCAATTATCATGGGAGATGAACCAACAGGAAACTTAGATAGTTATAATGCAGAAAATGTTTTCAACATTTTCAAGCAATTGAGTGATGAAAAAGGGCTATCACTTTTGGTTGTTACACATGATGAAGATTTTGCAAGGAATACCGATAGGATCATTCAAATGGGTGATGGACGAATTTTATAGTTAGCTTAAATAAAAGATGATTAATTTTAGCTAGTACAAACACTATATTGAAATTACATGATAGACGATTTAACAAGGAATTACGGTTATCTTTTTGAAGAAGAATTACTTCAAGAGATCAATAAGGTAGGAACCTATAAAGATATACCGGCCGGATATAAACTCATTGAAATTGGTGACTACATAAAATCAATGCCTTTATTGATCAGTGGTGCCATAAAGATAATGAGAGAAGATGATAACGGTGATGAACTGGTACTGTATTTTCTTGAACAAGGTGATACTTGTGCAATGACACTTTCATGCTGCCTTGGCGACTCGAAAAGCGAAATAAGAGCAATCGCAGAAACAGATGCGAAATTGATCATGATACCGGTCCAGAAAATGGAAGAATGGATGAGTAAATACAAGAGTTGGCAAAAATTCATATTGCAAAGTTATCATGATCGTATGTCTGAATTATTGGATGCTGTGAATTCATTGGCATTCCTGAAAATGGACGAGCGCCTGTTCAACCATCTTAAGGACAAGGCCATGGTTAATCATAATGAAACGATACATGCAACACATCAAGAGATTGCTCGCGACCTGCACACTTCAAGGGTCGTGGTTTCCAGATTACTGAAATCCTTGGAAAATTCAGGAAAGATAGAACTACACAGAAATAGCATAAAGGTTTTAGAGCTTTGACCTATGTAACTTAGGTTACCTTTATTGCCTTAAAACTATTATAGTTTTGAGGTATTAAAACTAAGTATGGAACCAATACAGATTCTGGGCTATATCGGAGCGCTTCTAACAGGTGTTGTTTTAGGGTTGATTGGTGGCGGAGGCTCTATATTAACGGTTCCCATACTCGTTTATTTAATGTACATAAATCCTGTTACTGCAACTGCCTATTCCCTATTTGTTGTTGGTGTTTCAGCTTTGATTGGTGCATTCAGGAACATACAGAAAGGATTAGTTGACTTTAGAACTGCTATCGTTTTTGCAATCCCAGCATTTATAGCTGTTTATGCCACTCGAAAATTCTTGGTTCCAGCAATACCGGATAACCTATTCTCATTTTATGGATTTACGGTCACGAAAGATATCGCAATCATGCTGTTTTTTGCGATCATCATGTTCATTGCATCGATTTACATTATTCGAGACAGAAGCAAGGAACCTCTAGAAGGATCCAAAATAGCCTTTAACTATCCTCTGATTATGATAGAAGGGGGTATTGTTGGTGTCCTTACAGGAATTGTTGGTGCTGGTGGCGGTTTCCTTATAATCCCAGCCTTGGTCTTATTGGCCAAACTTCCAATGAAAAAAGCTGTTGCTACTTCACTACTGATAATTGCAATAAAATCGTTGATTGGGTTTATTGGTGACGTCGAAAATCTAGAGATCGATTGGATCTTTCTATTGTCTTTTACAAGTATCTCTATAATTGGAATCTTCATTGGCATTTATCTATCCAATTTCATCAAAGGAAAGAAGCTCAAGAAAGGCTTCGGTTGGTTTGTACTCCTTATGGCCATTTATATAATTATCAAAGAGCTTACATCCTGATTTCTTAATGTAACATTTGTTACTGTACAAGTTACCTTGCCTTCCTAATTTTGAATTAACATCTAAAGATCAATAGATTATGAAAATAGAACAAATTTATACAGGCTGTCTGGCACATGCAGCATATTATGTTGAAAGCAAAGGAGAAGCAGCGATATTCGACCCACTGAGAGAAGTACAGCCGTACATTAATAAAGCAAAAGCAGATAACGCCAAGATCAAGTATGTTTTTGAGACTCACTTTCATGCAGATTTTGTATCTGGTCATTTGGACCTAAAGAAAAAAACAGGTGCAGACATTGTTTTCGGGCCAACCGCAAGACCTTCATATGAAGCCATTGTCGCAGAGGATGGACAGATATTCCAATTAGGAGATTACAAAATAAAAGTGCTTCATACCCCAGGCCATACAATGGAAAGCACAACCTATTTGCTAATAGATGAAAACGATAAGGAACACGGACTCATAACAGGAGATACATTGTTCATCGGCGATGTAGGTCGTCCTGATCTGGCTCAGAAAGTCATTGAAGAATTAACGCCAGAACTATTAGCAAGCCATTTATACGATTCGTTACGCAATAAGATCATGCCTTTAAGCGACGACCTGATCATATACCCTAATCATGGAGCTGGTTCAGCGTGTGGCAAGAACATGAGCAAGGAAACAACAGATACTTTAGGGCATCAGAAAAAAGTGAATTATGCATTAAGAGCAGATATGACCAAAGAAGAATTCATTAAGGAATTATTGGATGGCCTTACCGCACCTCCAGGGTATTTCCCGCAAAACGTCTTAATGAATATACAAGGCTATGAGAA
>JABDLO010000187.1 GCA_013002995.1 Saprospiraceae bacterium
AATCTCGTCGTCGAGGTGAATAACATCTGCCTTAAGGTCTGATTCTAAATTTTGTAGTTGTAGTTCTTTTAATGCATTCTGCTTTCGATTTTCATTCCAATTGTTTACTTGTAAGGCAATGAGGATACCAATTACTACAAGTAGTATTTCTCCTATAGCGTACTTAAAGTATTTGGAAGACTTATTTTCTGTCATAAGTTGATGTCGTATTTTTCTAAAAAAGTTGATCATAAACATAAAGTTTGGTTTACCATCCGATTATGCCTTGCGGCAAATTAAACAGAACTTCATTAAACCAGAGAATCATCCTAAAAGGAATGACTTCATCATATCAAAGTTTGTTCTGGCTCCTTATTCCATTAATAAGATTCCTGTAATAATAAGTGGTATGATAATGTCCAGGGGTAATAAATTTGTTTTTATCAGAAGAAAATAAATTATACTCCATATTATTTCTTATTTTGACATTACTATAACCACCAATAAAACCTATCAATGATTTCCCTTTCATTGACCTTTCTTTGTTATGTTCTGTAGCAAACTACTTCAAAGGTTTTACTTCAACATTTTGGGTTAGGTGTTCAGGTGTGTATAATAAAATGCTAACTATTTATTTAACCACATAAAACAATTGAATTATGAGAAATTTATTGAACTATCTAACATTCCTGGTTTTACTTTTATTGATCGGTAGTTGTCAAAAAGACGGAAACCTTGGATTACAGGAAGAACAAACCCAGAACAATCTTTCTATTAGTGCGGTTACCGAAAATGGCACCATTGTAAATCAGCTTGATCTGCAGTCAGAAGAATTTCCTCAATCACGAGAAGTTTCCAACATGAGAGCAAAAAACCAGGCGATGGTTTCCGGTCATTTTAAAACTGCAACTTCCAACTCTTTATATTCCTTCAATGTAATAGGCAATAGAGGCGGCATCCATGGGCAAGCAGAAATTAACTCACCAACACTTGGACATGCACATGGTAGAGTTATAGGTGGCTGTATAGGAGAAGGAGAAGGAGGTGTTGTATTTTTAGTGACAAATGTCAGATCGGATGACAGTTGGTTTGGATTAAATGATCTCATTTATTTCTATGTCAAGGACAATGGAGAAGGAAATAATGCACCTATAGATCAGCATCAGACTACTATCACAAAATTACTTAATTGGGCTTTATTTTATGATACCCCAGAAGATGCGCTTGTAGACTTCCCTTGTGGCGTTACTGGTTATACTGGAAATTATATAGATATAGCAACAGGACAAATACAGGTTAAATAATTAAAGGTTATTAATAATTGGTGACCTAGTTAATATTTTAAAAAATAACGTCATCAGATTCCTTTACAAACCCCAAAAGACTCTTAAAGCCCGGAATAGTTTTCGGGCTTTTATTTTCATTCAGGCTTAATTTTTTCTTAGTTGATTAATGGATTGTGCTTTCTAAATAGTCTAAAAGTTTGGTGTTATTTTCATGAGGTAGAAACACATCGAATTCATAGAAATAATTTTCAGGCCCATACCCAACAAATGCTCTGTACTTACTTTCCGGACCTGTGCTTATTTCATCTTCTCGTAAAGGCATGACATTATGATCTGACACATAATTAAACCAACCCTCCAGGTCATCCAGGATAAATCCCACACTTACAGCCTTTTTTTCTGAGTACTTATTCATACCTCTTCTTTCGTCAACGATGGCTATATAACCGGTACCTGAAATCTGGTAGATCTTCGTCCAGCCCTGGTCCGCAACCAATTCCAGTCCCAGAATATCCTGGTGAAATCCTTCTATCCCGAGGACATCCTTGTGATACAACCAGGTGATGGTTGAATGGATTTTAAGTCCTTCCGGGAGTTTTCTATCAGAATGCTGATTCACCTCCTTCCCTTTATCATATTCCAGAAGTGGAACAAAGTCTTCATTTTCGGGGTGTTGATTGAATCTTTCCATTTCAAGAAGATATCCTTCAGGATCTTCAACTACAAATCCATCATGGGCACTACCCTCTTTTGGTTTGTAGTCGTATTTGATCTTTACGTTCTGACTTTTCAGGTAATCATACCATTCATCCAATTGATCTGTGAGCAAAGCCAGGGCAACCGACTTTGGTTCATCAGCTGTATGCATTCCCTTGGTGGCATCTACCAGGATGAGATAGGAATCCCTGGTCATTCTTAAAATCAATGCCATTTCATAATCGGCAACCAATTCCATCCCCATGATCTGAGTGTAGAAGTCTCCTGCAGCTTTCAGATCTTTGTAGTAAAGGAATAAATTATGTGCTTTAATTCCGAAATCGTCCATGGTCCTGAAGGATGTCTGCTCTGTGAGCAGGGAATTGATTTTTCTTGGACTGTAACTGAGCAATCTTCCAAGTCTCTTAGAAATATTCAATTGAGCAGCTTCATTATATCTGCCATTATCGATTAAGAGCTTCTGGTCACTCTTGAGTTTCTGATATACATCAAATGCAGTCCCTTTATAAAGTAAAAGTACATCTAAGCCCCTCGCAACATCATGAGGAAAGAGATCTGTTATTAATAAATCTTTCTCTCTATAAACCGATACTCCATGGCGTTTGGCAATTTTTTCTGCTTCAATAATAAATGCATCCATTTTTTCTGGCTTCATCGGGGAACTAAAAGCCATTTTCTTCACGCCTGCTGCTACCAATTCACTGAATCCTCCTACAACTCCCAGGTCGTAGGAGTATTGATCAATATTTCCATTGTCTTTCATATCTGACTTGCAACTCATAATAATGGTCAACAATAAACTGATATAGATAAATCTCATAAATTGGGTTTAAAAGTGCCGTTGATAAAAAAATCCTGTTTATTCCTTAACCAATCACATATTGTTCAATGCGATTTACAAAAATCCGCATCTCATCAGGCTTTCCAATTGATATCCGGATATGATCTTTCATATCTGGCCACTTTGTAATGAGGACGTTCTCTTTACGAAGTTTTGAAACCACATCTTTTTGGAAACGAGAAGATTCTACATAAATGAAATTGGTTGAAGATGGACTATACCCTATCCCCCATCGATCCATAGCATCATATACAATCTGTCTTCCTTCTTCATTTTTCGATATACACTTATTAAGAAATCCAACATCATTATATGATGCCAATGCAGCAGCCACAGGTGCTACTCCGGTCGATAACTCCCATCCGGGATGCCTGATGGCCATGGCCACTATATTATCTGAATGAGATATTGCATAACCAATTCTTAATCCAGCCATACCATAAGCTTTAGAGAATGTCCTGCATATAACCAGGTTGGACATTTCATCAACATAGGGCGCCATGCTTCCTTTTAATCCATTTTTAGAATATTCTATATATGCTTCATCAACACAGATCAACACCTCCGAAGGTACGCTTTTGCAAAAGCTCACCAATTCCTCATGGTCTACTTCTGTAGATGTAGGATTGTTAGGATTACAGATGAAAATGAGTTCTGTTTTCTCAGATATGGCATCCAGGACTGCTTTCAAGTCGATCTTATGATCAACGGTCAGGTCCACTTTCCGGATGGAAGCCCCACAAGTTTCTCCAAATCTTAACATGGTCGGAAAAGAAGGGTAAGGTGTCAATATTTCACCATTCATTAAACCTACGTGTTGGCCTAGCAAACTTAAAACCTCCGTAGAGCCGGCAGTAATTAAGAAATTTATCTTTTGAAGCCCATGATCAGAAGCGAGTAGTTCTTTCAACTCTGCTATCAAGGCATCAGGATATCGATTAGAATTAACAATTACATCATTTACTGCCTGAATCGCTCTGGGAGAAGGGCCATATGGATTTTCGTTCCAGTTGAGTCGGATCAATCCATTATTTGTTGAATCGCTTTTTAATTTAGTATCTGCCAAAAGTGTTTGACTTCCCGAGATCAAAAATGCTGAAGATGCCAACAAGCTATTCTGAAGCCACTTTCTCCTGGTAAGATCTTTCATAATCGCATATTTTGATTAAAAATAGATAATTATACCAGATACAGTTTATCAATTTTAGCATCCCTCATTAGAATTTAATTACTTGATCTAACCTCCAGAAAAATACAACATTCTTAAATGACTCATTGATCGTTTCTTTCACAGCTGACTTACCTTTTAATTTTTAATAAATCGCTTTAACCATTCATATAAATAAAAAAGCCCATCAAAATTTGACGGGCCGATATCTTTCAGCGTTTAAAAGCTTTTGTTATGTCAAGGAGACATTTACCGCATTCAATCCTTTTTGTCCTTCTTCTACATCATAAGTGACCTTATCACCTTCAGTAATTGATATACCGTTTAATCCATTGGCGTGAACAAACACGTCTTTGCCACCATCATCAGGTTTAATGAATCCAAATCCTTTGCTTTCGTTGAAAAATTTTACTGTACCGTTTGTCATTATTAAATATATAAATTTGTAAAGAGGCGAGATATTTTAGTTAATACCCCTACCACTCACTCAAAACGAAGCCTTTTAACTTTTAGTTTCATTTCTCTAATTATTTATTTCTTATTACGACTTAAGTGATAACTTCATGGTACAGCAACTCTTCGGGTTATAAGGCCAGATCTTAACGCTTTTAAAGATCGAAAATTATGATATACTTGGCTCCTTGCAAGATTTCAGGACTTTAACTAATTGTATTCTACAGGAAATTTTCTCTCCTTAGTTACTTGCTCAAAGGCATACCCTATTTTCAACAGTTTGTCTTCCTCAAATGGTCTGGCGATAAACGTAAGGCCCGTCGGTTGCCCACTATCCCTGTAACCCATTGGAATGGTAAGACAGGGGTATTTAGCTGCTGCTGCATAACCTGCATTTCTATTGTCAACTGATAATATTACGTCCAATTGATGCTCCTCCATAGGAGTTTCAAAAAAACGGACTGCTTCCTTATTCAATCTTGATTTCAATTGATTTAGCTCTTCAGTACTCAAGTCAACTGTTGTTGCTCTGAAAAAACGAGCTTGTCCATAAGGAATCCTCAGTAAAGAGTCCTGCTTATTATACTCCACGATCTCTTTCATCGTGCGTAATTCAATATCATCAGATGCATGTTTATTCAAATAATTAGGAAGATCTATTCTCATATCAGCACTAAGTAAATTCCCAAAGCCATCGAAATCTAAACGTTCAGGCTCAAATTCAACAGCTATCCCACCATACGATTTTATCTTTTCAATATTTAACCTATATATAGAATCCCTTAACAAGCTTTTATTAACTCCAACTCTCAATCCTTTCAATGTTCCTGATTCGAGCATTTCAAGGTATTTTTTGTTTTTGGGATTATCCCGGGTAGAAGCATCCTCAGGATCTTCACCACTCATTGCAGAAAGCAGGATGGCATTATCAATAACATTCCTGGTCATGGGTCCTGGTGTATCAAGTGTACTAGAAATGGGAACAATACCACTTCTGCTTAATAAACCAACAGTAGGTTTTAGTCCCACTAGGGAGCTTTTGCTTGAGGGAGAAAGTATTGACCCTGAAGTTTCTGTTCCCACTGCAGCAGCAGCATAATGAGCTGCCATTGCCACACCACTTCCTGAGCTTGATCCTCCGGTATCAAATATTCTGCGACCATAAGCATTGAGTGTTTGGCCTCCTATCGCACTAAATCCATTTGGGCCACCAAGAAATAAGAAATTTGCCCACTCACTGAGGTTAGTTTTTCCTAATATAATTCCCCCTTTATCTTTTATTTTTTCTATTATAAATGCATCGGATGCTTCATTATTTCTTAATAAATGAGTTCCGGCAGTGGTAGGCATGCCCTCAACATTGATATTGTCCTTTATTAGAATCGGCATACCGTAAATGGGATGATCTCCAGAAAATATATTTTTATCTTTTTCTCTTGCTTCATCTACAGCATTGGGATTTATGGCAACTATGGCATTAAGCATTCTATATCTGTCATTTTCATACTTACCGATTCTGTATAGATACCATTGAGTCAGGGCTTTATAAGTAAGTTTGCCAGATTGGATATGCGATTGGATTTCAGGTATGTTTTGTTCAAAGATGAGTGGTTTGAGTCTCTGATAATCATCTTCTGAAAAATCACTGATTTGAACATTAATATCTTTCCAAAGCCTATTTTTATCCAGGATTTGTGATTGGATGATTTTATATCTCATCCTGACAGATTCATGATCAGCGTTTTCTATAATTTCTTCTGATTCATCATAAGGAATCCATGGCGAAATGACTGTCCTTAGTTTTTGACTACAAGAAAGAGCAAGACAAATTAAGATTAAAAGAATGATTTGTTTTTTCATTTGGCATTTGTTTTTCAATCCGGATTAGAAATGTAGATCAAGTCCATTTCTCTGGTTTCACCTGTTAAAATAGTGGAATTTGAGACTTTATCAACTCCTTAATCATTTGTTTCGTGGATCAACTTATAGGAAATTTTCGAAATGGATAGATTTCAACAAAAGTCTATTCTGCTCGAAATATAATTGTGGATGATTGAACTGGCACGTTATCTATCCCTCTCACTCTCCCAGGAAGAAGTATCCTCCATTGCAAAATCATCCATACTGAATTCATTCCCTTCCATCTGGAGGGAAGGGCCAGGGTTGGGTGGATTTAACAAAAGTCTTTCCAGCTAAAACTACATTCTTGATGAAAAGACCAGCACTTCATCTACCCCTCTAACTCCCCTTCAAAGGGGAGGACTAGAAACTAGAAACTACTAAAATTAACTTGATTATAATTAACTTACAATATGGTTAAAAGATCCAATATTAAAATCCTTGCCAGGAAATTAAGGAATAATATGACTCCTTCTGAGAAGGTTTTATGGGATAAATTGAGAAAGCGAAGATTCCAAGGACTGAGATTTAATAGACAATATGCCATTAATTATAAATTACTCGGTTCTACTGACAATTGGTTCATTGCCGATTTTTATTGTCATGAAAAGAAATTAATAATAGAAGTAGATGGCCCAATTCACAAAACCAGGATAGATTATGATAAAGAAAGGGATGAAACTCTTTCGGCTATGGGGTACAACATTTTCAGAATTAAAAATGATGAGGTATTTAGTAATTGGGAATTAATAAATGAAGGTTTAATTCAGTTCATCGATTCGATAAAATAAGCCTATTCTAATCAATAGAATTTACTTTCCTGAAAGTGATAACATTATGATGTTCACTTCCCATTGAACCTCTAAGTATTTTGTAAGACTTAGAGATGCGAAAAGTGAAATTTTAACAAATTATCCAGTTTGAATTCATTCCCTTCCCTATAGAGGGAAGGGCCAGGGATGGGTGAGTCTTGTCCTGAAATACGTTTACACAAACTGTAAAGTAATGTCAGGACTAGACAGAAGATTTCACAAACACCTTTCCTGCTAAAAATATATTAGCGATGAATAGAACTGGCACATCTGGCAGATGGAAGCCAGTATACCTCCTGTTGGTTCCAGCATTGAGTAGTAATTCTAACTCAATTTTCATTAATTCCCTTTTTCTACTACCAGTTCAATATTAATTACCGCTCCTTTTGCACTAAAAATCAATGCCTCATTTTCAGAAATAGGCTCCACAGGACTTTTTCCCACCTTATTAGCCTTTCCATTTTCTTCTGCAGGCAACTTTACAAATATCTCCCATTCCGGATTATCTTGTTCAATTCTAAAGTTGAGTTTATCATTCGTTTTGGAATAATATACGTCAATCTCATTGTCTGCAACAGCTATATTTTCCAATGATGCTTCATTCCATTCAACTGGCATCTGAGGAGTAATAACAATCCTCTTATTGTATGCCTGAGGCTGAATCCCAAAGAACTGTTGAACTATAGGAACAGCATAACTATATATGTTCCATGCCTGTGCAATCATTCCATAATCCGGAGAAACCTCATACATACTTCCCGGTAATGCATAACTGAAGGTCCTGGTCATTCTTTTAATATAATTCAATGCCTTATCTGGTCTACCGTAGTTGTTTTCCGCTACAACCTGGACACCTGTGGGCAAAGTCATGACCGCTCCAGTATAGGAGAAGATCTTACTACCCTTGAATGACCCATCATCAGATCCGGCTGATTCATCCCGGTCAATTCCGGTAACAAAAACCCCAAATGGATTGACAAACTTTTCTGCTGTCTGCAAAGCAACAATGGCTTTATCTTCATCAGCGATTCCCATCTCCATGGGCGTATTTACAACCCAATTATGATGCAATACAAATGGTCTTGATTCATGAGAAGGATTGGCAAGGATGAAGTCACGGGTGCTTTTCAATTCTTCAACTGCCCATGGCTTGTTCAATGTATCAGCCCTTATAATGGCATCCGTTATCAATTCTAACGCCTGCTCATCAGTACCTATAAAATCAGCATAAGAACCGAACTCCTCAGACCAGAATTCTTCATTAATTTTAGTTTCGAGTTGATCTGCAAGTTTTTGATACCGGGATGCAGATTCCTGATCATCCAACTGTGTGGCGATCTTAGAAGCATCTTGAAAAGCTCTTTGTGAATAAGAAGCTACATCAATCATTTCACTATCCAAACCATGGATTTCCATCATCCCAAATCCATCAGGAAACAGATTCCCATCTTTATCATTTTCTTGCATTAACCAATCAAGGCCTTTCTGAATAGTCGGGTAGTATTTCTCAAGAAATTCCCTATCTCCATTCCATTGGTATATTTCCCAGATCAATGAAGCATACTGAGGTGTTTCATTGATATTGCCAGGATTAAATACAGCCCCATTGGTCGACACTTCGTGAACAATACGTCCATTTCCATTGGTTGCATTGGAAATACTGTCCAACAATGAAATCGTACTGTTGACTACATCTTCCCTGCCTATCGCCATATACCCCTTCAATGCATACTCACTATCTACTCCAAACCACCATGGATAGTCGGGAATCCCAGCTGCAATACCACTACCAATCTCAGGAACAGTTCTTATTAACCAATCTGAATTGTACTTTAACCATTCAAATGTCTTTTCTATCTCTTTATCAGGAATGGTCAGCTTAGATCGCTCAGCCAAATTCATATAACGATCCTTTTTAGCGTTGAAATCTGAAAGAATATGGTCCTTAATATTTACATAATTTCCAGTTGCATCATCCTGTGAAGTGTACGATCCTACAACAATAAAGTGAATGACTTGACTTGTATTTCCTTTCAATGTAAAATCATATGATGATGTATTGGAAACACCTTTTCCGGAATATTCACTATGTGTTAATCCTTGATCTGTTGAATTCACATCTGAACCATAAACAACATACCATTCATTCATGCTATCCTTAACCATCCAGGAGTCCAGTTCTTGGTTCCATGATGCAACATCCTGATGGTCGATCATCTGGGTCCTTTCTCCCAACCAAGTCGGCCTAAGATCCGCATGACCGGAAAAATGAACTTTTAACTCCTGATCAGTGCCTGACTGATTGTTGATGATCAGCTGGATGACAACACCTTCTTTATTGTCCGGAACGAATTGCCATCTTTCAATTTCTATTTGCGGCTCTTCTATTTTAAAATCATGCCTGTTGGCAAATGGGTAATTGGTAAATGTATGGGCATTATTTAATTTAAATGATCCTTCTTCTAATGCAATTTCAATATCAAAACCGTCCATCAGCTTGATCGGATGATTCCAAATACCTCCCATCTCACCAGTAATATGCCAACCAATCTCAGGAAAACTACCATCTTGATGTCCAACCATATAAACCCTGTCTCCTGCAGACACATAGGGAGATGTGAGATATTCTTGTTTACCCTTGATAGAAGGCACTCCATCTAAATGAGCAGAAAATTCATTGCTTTCCGGGACAGTACATCCTGATACCACAATCAATGGTAGAAGTAGTTTTAATAGATGTTTCATGTGCAAATGTGGTTATTGCATACAAATCTATTAAAGATTTAAAAAACTCCTTTATCTAAATTTTAAATGACTTTCAGATAGGATTCACACATCTATAGATCACCCTGTACTTTTCAATCCTCCAGATAATGCATTCACCAACAGTAGCAGTTGTAAAAGGTACTGTTCACTTTGTTCCTGATCAGTATCTCGGATATTTCTCCATTTTTTGAGATAGTCAATCTGTATTTCATGAAGTACTTTTAAGGCGTTGTTCCTTAGCTTTATGTTTTCAAGCTTAGAGATCCGTCTCGTCTCAATGGGTATCTCCATGATTTCTTCGATTTTATCCATTCCTCTGGAATAATCAGTAAGAATCAATTCCATCAACTCAGTTTTTACAGTAGATGAAGGAACCAAATCAGCAAAGTCATTCATGATCTCACGATCAGAATTCAACAGGTTGGATTCAACCTGGATGAGAAGGTACTTCATAAATGGCCATTCTTTAGCCAATTGCTTGAGGCGTTCAAATTCTTCCGGGTGTTGATTCTGAAACGTTTCAAGAGCAGTTCCCATCCCAAACCAACCACTGATATTAAACCTGGATTGGCTCCAACTGAAAACCCATGGAATCGAACGAAGATCGTCAAGAGATCGCTGGCCTGTCCTGCGAGCTGGCCTTGAACCTATCTTACTTTGTTCCAGAACATCAATTGGTGTAGCATGGGCATAAAAGTCAATGAATTCCGGATGGTCGAGCAATCTTCGATAGGTTTTCCGCGCCATATCTACCAATTGATCCATCATGATGTAGAGATTTTCATCTTTGGCATCATTGCTGGAAATCATGGCCTGCCTGGCTGTTCCTGCAACAAACATCTCCATGTTATAGGTGGCAGTGAGTCGATTGGCAAATTGATTGGCAATGGTCTCTCCCTGCACCGTCATTTTGATATGGCCACTCATTGATCCGGGAGGCATGCTGTCTAAAAACCGATGTATTTTACCTCCTCCCCTGCTTATCGTTCCTCCACGACCATGAAAGAAACATAAACTCACACCCAATTCTCCGGCAACTTTAGTTAGGTTTTCTTCTGCTTTATAAATATTCCATCTACTTGTCAATATACCTCCATCCTTGTTGCTATCACTGTATCCCAACATGACCTCCTGGATAAAAGGTTTACGTTCCTGCCGTTGCTTTCTAATAATCGGATGTTCTAAATATGCTGTAAGTATTTCAGGTCCGGCATTCAGATCATCAATGGTTTCCAGGAGCGGAACCACAGGAAGATTGGCATCATTCAATCCGACCTCTCTGAAAAGTAAAAAGACCAGCAAAAGATCACTCAGACTTCGTGTCATACTCACAATGACAGAACCAATTCCATCTGAACCATATCTGTCAATGTAATTCTTTGTTTCACGCAGATAACCAAGCACATTATCTGCTTCTTTTCCACATGAGGTTCCTGCTATTAAAAATGGACGTCTGCTTTTGAGTTCTCTATTGATAAAGACCAGTCGTTTTTCTTCATCCCATTGAGCATAATCATAATCTTCAAAACCTGATGCTTTTAAAATCTGGCTGATTGCTTTTTCATGGTAAGCACTATTTTGCCTTATATCAAGTTTTGCCAGGTGGAATCCAAAGCACATGATCATCCGCTCTAGAGGGAACAATAATTTTTTGGCTATCCTGGATGCACCTAATTCAATTAATAATGTTCTCAGTTTCTTGAGTTCATCCAATAACTCTTCAGCAGATTGAAAGTAACCGGCTGATCCAAAAGAATGATGATCTGAAATGGTATGATCCAATCGCACCAACAATAAATTCAAATATTGCCGCAATGGCTCCGAGGGATTTCTGTCCAGGGCTTTCTGACCTGCTGCACCAAAGAGGCTGGCTGTAGCATGAATGTCGTCAAGAAATGATGGAGAAATTGAAATCCTGTAACTCGAAAAACTCAATTTTCCTGCTAGATCCTGGAGTTGTTTTCGGATCATCTTAAGAGCTGCCTGACGATGCAACTGCAATGTGGAAGCAGTAAATTCTGGTGTGACATACGGATGCCCATCACGATCACCTCCTACCCAACTACCAAAATGGATTAATGGGAAATGCTCCGGCCATTCTAGTAACCCTTCATTGAATTCCATTGTTTTCCAGGCATCCTTTAATCTTTGATCGGTCAATCTTACGGCTTCAGGAAACACATTTACAAAATAATGCATCAGGTTATTCCGCTCATCTTCAAGGCGTGGTTTCTGAAGGTAAATTTCACCTGTTCTCCACCACCGCTCCATCAGACCTATGATTTCCTGCTTTAAAGCTGCTTGTTCTGAAGCAGACCACTTAGGATTTTCTCTTTTGACCAATAAGAGATAGAATTCCCTGTGAATATCCAATACCGTAAGCCGTTTTGCTTCGGTAGGATGTGCTGTTAAAACAGGCATTACATTTATCTCACGAAGCTTATCTGCAATTTCAGCTTCATCTATTCCATCATTTTTCCATTGTTGAAGTGTTTCTCCCCATGAACCTCGTGTTGATCCTATACCCAATTGGGTTTCTGCTTTTCGACGATATTGAGTGGCAGCATTTTCCTCAGCCAGGTTCAGTAACTCAAAACAAATACCGATCGCTTGTGTCATTTCTTCATTAAAATGGTCATCATCATTAAGCTCAACCTTGTTGTCAATCGGTAATTTATCGGCAAGTTCTCCCTCTCCTATAGATACCAGCATCTCCTTAAATAAGGATACCAGGTATCTAAAATCTACATCTATCTTTTTTAACCCTTCGTATTGAAGCAATTCTTTAGTCATTTTGATGAATTTTAGTAATTGGCTTTAACTCCACCCTTGGCAAGGGGATTTATCGTTTTAAAGTCCGCAAATATATGGTGTTCCAGTATTTACTACTAAAATTATTTGATATCAGTTTTAAACAAGAGAAAATTGATTATCCCTGCCGGGTTAAGAGCGTCATATGTAGTGGGAAGAAACTTTAATGCTCAGGACTTTCACTTTCTTTAACCAACCTCCTGCCATAATGAATATACCAGTGCAAGTGTTTACTGGTCTGATAATTTCCTACATTGGATGAAATTCGACACCCTCCATATTTTTCTTCAAACAAACTTGTGACCATCCTCATGGCATCAAATAAATCTCTATTCAACTCATAATCGTCTGGAATAGTAGAAAGAGATTCAATATGGGTTTTGGGGATGATGACAACGTGATGTTCCCAATATGGCCTGGTATGATGGAAAGCCATCACTCGTTCTGTTTCAAAGATGATGTCAACTTTTAGCTTTCCCGGTAATATTTGTTTACAATAGATGTCTTCCATGATGGTGTTGTTAGCACCATAACGATTTCAGATCTAATGATTATATGAATTGCTGGTCAATATTCACTTTCATCTTCGTATTGAATTCCTTTAAATGTAAGGTCAGAGACCACGATGTCCTGATCCATTTCATTTTTGAATATACCTTTACTATTCTTTGGAATTTTAAATGCCGCATTCCCTGAAATTTTATTTCCTGAAATGTTCGTCAAAACACCGATATCCTTTATTTGACTGGTTTCTTCTTCAGTATATCCACTTATTCCCGAAAAAATGCGCCTTCCCGCTTCAGCTCCAGGATCTTGTAGTGCAATATCTACATATTCCAATTGTTTTGTAACAGCATTGTACATGAGACTGATATTCTCGTTGGCAGGTGAGTTTTCATTTTTAAAATTCAGTGCGAACTTCTTTCTTGGGTTGTAATCCGTACTCATGATCTTTCTGGCTCTAACAGTGGTATAATACCAGTCTACTCCATTGATCTGGCACAAAAGTGTTGAATCAGGAGTAGCCTGGTATTCCTCTTGAATGAGGGTGCTCTTAGTTTCAGTCTCTGTAGAGGAATTAGAGGCCCTTCCGGAGCAAGAAGAAAGTAGCAATAAACAGCAGCAAATTTTAAATAGCATTGTAATAGTTTTACATGGGTGGAGGACATCATTTATTAATAAAGTAAGTCTTTACTCAATGTATGATAAGAACATTCTCTAAAGATTTCTAATCAATTATCCATTGCTTAGTAATAGGATGATATGAATTGGTAGTTGGATGAGTTGGCTTAATAATGTGCCTATAACTACTACCATTGAGTTACCCACCAATATCTTAATATTAAGTTTTACTGAATTAATTGCTTTCTCATCTCTCCCTTCCTTAAATATGACTTAATGATCCTAATGCTATTCGTTGCCAAAATCTTTTTCCAAGATCATCACAGCCTGTCTATTCTTATTTGTACAGTGTGCCCGGGATATCAGAAGCCTTTATGAAGTCTAATAGACTTCCTGTATATTTACTTGGCTTTGCTTAATTAACAGAGAAGCACTGGTGAAGATTGATTAATTATTCCATCTATATTGTCATTAAGGATGAATGAGCGTGCATTGTGAATGGTAATAGATCTCCCCATGAAATATGAATCATAGTAAGCTAATACAATACCTGGTATTACTG
>JABDLO010000205.1 GCA_013002995.1 Saprospiraceae bacterium
CCTCCTATCATTACACATACCTGGGCACCCGGAAAAGCCATGGAATCCAGTCCATCTTGAATTATGGAGTCCAACTGGAATCTTAAGTAAGTGGTATCGACCGATTGCCCAATTGCCTGGAGCAGAACCAAAACACAACATGCTGATAACAGTATTCTGAACATGTTTTATCCCATTCTTTCCATGAAGCGTCCCGAAATTCTCAAGCAATCCATTTCAGTGACCAATCCGATCAATTCTTTTCCTTTAACGACTGGTAAGCAGCCGACCTTATTGTCTCTCATGATTGCCATTGCATCAAGGATGTTGGTGTCTTGAGTGATGGTAATGGGATCAGGAAGCATAATATCAGAGACAAGAGAGGTCTTGCGACTTCGCTTATTCTTGATCATGTGCCTCAGTATGAGTCTTGCAGTAACGAGCCCTATGAGATTTCCTTTCTGATCCTCGACAGGCGTATATTTTATTTTTCTCCAATCCATCATCTCAGCGACCAGGTCGATGATGTCATCTTTCTGCACAGTGAATAGATCAGTCGTCATAAATTCCGCTACGGAAAGGGTGGAAGGTTTATAGATCTTTAGATCCTCCAGTTTTGGAACTTTCCATTCATGAACAGGGACACCACTTTTCTGATTTTCAATGATTACAGCGGTAATGGCTGTTAAGGCCTCGTCTCTGGACGTCTTTTTCTGGAAATCAGTATAAGCTCTGAGGATCCATCTGGCTCCTGTCATATGGTTCCTTGCCCTACCTTCTATAATCTGTAAGTATTTATCAATATCAGATTGGTCGACCTTGTGTTTCTGTAGTCCAATTCTGGCATATGGAATAAGGTGGTCTATGATGAGTTCTTTAGCAGAAATCTTTTCGTCATTCAACCAATTAAATTCAGAGTCAATACCAAATTTTGATGCTTTCACAAAATTATCCTGGGCATCAGCAAATTGCATGTATTCTCTGATATCCCCTACTTCTTGAGCAATCCCTTCCATAGCACCAATCCAAAATGCAGCGTTGGCAACTTCATCTAAATTGGTAGGCCCAGAAGGAAGAACCCTATTTTCAATTCTTAAATGAGGCTTACCATTATCACTGACCCCATAGCATGGCCTGTTCCAGCGGTATACAGTAGAATTATGTACTTGAAGCGACCTCAATTTAGGGACTTCTCCTTTGCGGATTAGAGCCAGAGAGTCTTCTGTTACATCTGAACTCAACAATACTCTAAACCTGGAGATATCTTCTTTATAAATTTCCAATACGCTTTCATGAAGCCAGTCATTTCCAAAACTTACCCTTGCACTTTTCTCTCTCATGTGGTCATGTGAAGTACGGGTATCTATTGATTGCTGAAACATGGCAATCCTTGACTCATGCCATAGTCGTTTTCCGAATACGAGGGGTGAATTGGATGAAATTGCAATGATCGGCCCGGTCAACGCCTGAGCGATGTTATACATTTTTACAAAGTTGTCAGACCCTACTTGAAGATGGACCTGGAAGCTGGTGTTGACTGCTTCAAGCAATGGTGAGGAGTGCTTAATGGACAATTCGTCAATTCCGGTCAAACGAAGGTTGAAATCTTCTGCATTAAGGTGGCTTTTGATGGCTTCCATTAAAGCTTTGTATCGTTTCATCGGAGTGAGATTACTCATCTCCATATGATTCTTAGTCAGGGTAGGAAGGATTCCGGTAAGTATCAAATGGGCATTCATTCCTTCCAGCTTCTCCTGGATCTTATCCAACTTACTACCATTTTCTTCCTGCAGATCTGAGAAACAAGACCCTTTTAATTCCCGGGGAGTTAAATTGGTCTCCAGGTTAAATTTGGCCAGCTCAGTTTCCACCCATGGATAATCAGTCATTTTTTCAAGGGCCTCAACTGCGATACAAGCTGGTTTCATAGTAGCCTTATCTACCATAACCATTTCCTGTTCTGCTCCAATTCTCGTAATATCATTCTCAAACCATCCGTTGTCCAGCATGTGTTCCAGTGCCTGAACATCTGCAAGCAATGACTTGACAAATTTTTGCATCTGCTTCTGATCACTGACTATTGATACTTTCTGTTCTCCCATAATTCAATCGATGTAGTGAAAGGTTTACTTCCTATATTGGTTCAAAATATGCTTTTTTGCATATAAATCAAAAATAAGGCCTCAGCCTGACGTTATATGTACATGAAGTTGAAAATACCAGGAAAGATTCTCATCTTTTTTATAACAGCAATATCCTTCTTTTCATGCGGATCTGATCGACAGGAATTATTCATCGTTGATAATGAAATTGAATTTATTTTGCCCGGTGCTTTGAATACCATTGAGACTCATGTATTCATCATTCGCAATGTACCTTCATTTTATAAAACAAGCCTTACGGCAAATGGGGCCTCGGAAGAACAGGTAGTAAGTATTACGGCAACCAGGGCCAGGCTGATGGGGAGTTTTGGACCTGTTGATTATGATTTTATAGCTGAAATTTCAGTAAGGGCCATTTCCAAGACAGATCCGGGGTTGAATCGTGAAATGTATTTTCAGGATAGAATTCCTTTCAACCATTCCGGAGATCTGGAGTTGTTCTCCTCGATATCAGAGTTGAGGGAAATCCTGTCGGATGAAATTTTTGATATGGAAGTTAGGATAAGACTTCGACAATCGACACCTTTACAAATACAGAATAAACTTATATTCAGCTATGCTGTTTTTGATGAGTGATGGAAGAAGGCATTAAAAAATACATGGTAGAATTTACAATACCCTCTCCGTTTCCCGGCGAACTGGAAAGGATGATCCCTGAGCAGAGGATAGCCGTTCATGATTTATTTATGAGTGAAAAGCTATTGACCTATACTCTTGCTCTTGATCGCACCAAAATCTGGGCAATATTTCTTGCAGAAGATGAAATGGATCTTATTCTACAGATTGATACCTTACCTATGACAGGTTTCATGACCTACGATTATAATGAATTGTTGTTCCATGAGACTGTTCAATACATTCCTTCTATGTCATTAAATTGATGGCGGAAGCCTCAAAACCATAACCGATATACATAGGATGCAGGAAAGATCTCTTATTTTATTCACCTTAGCTACTGTTAATTTTACCCACATCGTAGACTCGATGCTGATCATGCCTCTTGGTGATATCTTCATTGAATTATTCGGAATATCAGCGGCTGAGTACAGTTACCTGGTCTCATCATATGCTATTGCAGCTTTTATTTCAAGTCTTTTTGGTGTCTTTCTCCTGGATCGCTTCGATAGGAAGAAAGCGTTGGTTTTTATTTATACAGGATTTGCAATTGGAACCTTGATGTGTGCATTTGCTGAGAGTTATCTGGCATTATTGTTATTAAGATTCGGCACCGGGTTATTTGGAGGGATGATAGGAGCATTGGTATTATCAGTGGTAAGCGATCTGTATTTATTCAAGGAACGAGGTGCAGCCATGGGTATATTATTTGCTGCTTTTTCAGCAGCTTCAGCACTTGGAGTACCGATAGGAATCTACCTTGCTGCTAAAGGTGATTGGCAGACGCCCTTTCTGATCATTGGTATCATAGGACTAGCGATCTCGACCTTCATTATGTTCAAGTTTCCTTCCATGACAGCACATTTTCAAGCTGTTGAAAAGAAACCATCATTTACTGAGACCATCAGTGCGATTACGGATGATAGCAACCAGGTAAATGCATTGCTTGCAGGGTTTATTTTAGTGCTCGCCCACTTCATGATCATTCCTTTTATTTCTCCTTATATGATCAAGAATGTTGGTTTCACTCAGATGGAAATCAGTTATCAATTTTTCCTGGGTGGGTTGGCAACAGTGGTCAGTGCTCCTATTGTCGGTAGGTTAACAGATAAGCTGGGTGTCATGAAAGTTTTCACAGTGGTGATGATCATTTCCTTCATTCCGACCATGTTCATCACTACAATGGGGCAGCAACCTTTATGGTATGGGTTAATATTTACCACAATGTTTTTTGTTTTTGCTAGCTCAAGAATGATCTCACCCAACACCATCATTTCGGCCTCTGCTCCGACGGCCAACCGAGGCAGTTTTATGAGTATCAAATCAGCTTTGCAGCAATTTGCCATATTCCTTTCAGCAATTATAAGTGGAGCGATTGTAACCATTGAAGAAGGTGTATATCAACATTATTGGTATGTGGGATTATTGTCAGTATTATTTGGAATCATTTCCATATTCCTTGTGAAGCGGTTGAAGGTAGCGAAGGGGAATTAATTGGAACAGGGTCTTTAGTCCCTGCCTTGGTCAATGTTTCAGGGACTAAAGTCCCTGTTCCATACGCTTACCGAAAGATGCGTTTATTAAGATTATAAGTGAAAGATTTTATGTCGAAGCCAGGTGGCTTCTCGCCTTCTTTCGACGTATTAAAAGGGAACGGGGCCTTCAGGCCCCGCGTACAATATTTCTTTTCAGGAACTAAAGTCCCTGCTCCATATGATTTCAAGGGCTGAAGCCCCCTCTCCGTTATTGGGAGAAGATTACTTTTTGTGATTGTACTTTTCCTTCTTGTATGAAGGAGATAATGGCTTGGGTGTTGATAAATTTTTCACTTCTCAATGTCCCCTTATAACTTCCATTAAAGTCTGAAATGGACTTTTGATACAATAATCTTCCAGCCAGATTATGTACTCTTATTTCCAGCGGAGATTTAGATCCATTAATTTCAACACTTATTTCTTCAGAAGCCGGATTAGGAAAAACTTTCAAGGATGAAAGAAAATCTTCTTGTTTTAAACTTTTGACACTCAAGTTGGGATCATATCCAACCACCGTAATTTGTTCTTGTTGGTTTCCTTTAGGCTCTGCTTTCTCCTTAACTGCTTTATCAGCTTTCTTTTCTTTCTGAGGGGTGGCTTTCTTGTCAGGCCCTTCCAGTTTGAATCTGATAGGCAGTGTATATTGTACATTCACCGGCTTACCATCTAGCATACCGGGTGTCCATTTTTCATTCATTAGAACCATCTCATCAATCACTGAAAGGACGGCTTCATCCGTTCCACCTCCTATACTTCTCAATATGGATATGTCATCGATTGATCCATCTTTCATTACTGTAAATTGAACCACATTCATACCTTCTATACCTGCTTCTCGAGCTTCTTTAGGGTATCGGATGTTTTTATAGATGAATGTTAAAAGCTTCTTCTTGGAACAGTCATCTTTCTCAGCATCAGAACCACCTTCTTCACATCCCGGGAATCTAGGCATGACATCCACTTGTGTGTAAACAGCATTGGATTGTTGGGCAGGATTTTTTAAGGTAATCTCAACCACTCCATTTTGGCCTTCATCACCATATTTTTCCAATGCTGACTTTCCTTTGAGTACATTGATGCTTTTAATATCATTTGGATCAACTTGATCCATTTGATCTTTTTGAATAATCTTTCCTTCAAGGACATAGAGTGGAACCAATTCCTCGTCGTATTGGATACCGTCCGCTTTAATATTTACCTTATCATTTTTGATGGTGATTTTGTCTGCCTTTAACTTTATGGTTTTATTTCCTTTTGACGTGATTTCTACTACACCGTTTTTACCCTTATCGCCGTATTTGGCGATTGCTTTTTCCCCCTTTAAAACGTTGACGGATTCAAT
Organism: Saprospiraceae bacterium; assembly: GCA_013002995.1. Taxonomy (GTDB): domain Bacteria; phylum Bacteroidota; class Bacteroidia; order Chitinophagales; family Saprospiraceae; genus JABDLO01. The sequence continues at coordinate 5,634 of JABDLO010000205.1, forward strand.
GTCATCGGGATTTAAATCATTATTCACGTCTATTTTTACTTCTTTTCCATCCAGTATAATCAAAGGGTCAGCTCCTTTAGAGGTTGGTTTTAATTTGATGGTAGGAGGGCTTTTAGCACTTGCATCAACTTTATTATTAGTAGTTACTACAATGACACCATTCTTACCTTTGTCACCATAAGCCACCTCAGCAGATTTCCCTTTGAGGACATCTATCTTTTCAATCAGGTCAGGATTTATTGTTTCGAGGACTTCTCTAGGGGTTTCAACATCATCAACGATAAGTAGGGGATCTCCATTTTCAAAGATCTGAGCCAGTTCCATCTTAACTTGATCAGGACCGACATCCTTTTCTTCTTTTTCAATTTTCTCATCATTATCATCTGATAACTTAAATCTTACAGGAATGGTATAGAGTACATCTACTTTCTTGCCATTCTGAACTCCGGGGATCCATTTAGCAGGCATTGAATTCATACTTTCTACTACACCAGTTGCAGCTTGTCCACATTGACCTCCGATATCTCTTAATAGATTCACGTCTCTTACAGATCCATCTTTATTCACGACAAATTGTACCACTACCATGCCCTGAATACCGGCATCTCTGGCTTCTTTTGGGTATTTAATATTGGTGTAAATATATTCCAGGAGGTTTTTCTTAGAACAATTCTCTCTTTCAGCACCGGTCATGTCTTCACATCCCGGGAATCGTGGCATCTGCTCTACTTCTGTGAATACTTCTCCACTGTAAGAAGGTTTAGCTATAGGAGCAGGTGGTGGAGGCGGAGGCGGAGGTGGCGGAACTGCTGCAGGAGGATTTGGAGCCTTCACTGGTTTAGGAAGCGGAGGTGGTGGGGGTGGTGGAACAGTATCTGTTGATGCTGCCTGGTTAACCGATAAGATATTCTCTATAGAAGATGGTATATCTTTGTCAATTTGAGCAGCATTAGAGAATAGAAAAGCTGTAAACAGTAATACTGGGACCGCGGCCAGATACTTGATCAAAGCACTTCTTGTTGATTTCTTTTGATACATCATAGTAATGCGATTTTTGATTTGTGAGTTAAAGAAATGATTAGCCAGGGCAACCTCGAGTCCGGAAGTGGATTGCCCCAGCAGAATCTGGCCATAATTCTTTATATCAGTCCCTGTGAGCACGGAAGCATCCGCCTGGTACTCGTGGGATTGTCTAATTGCTTTTTTATACAGAAGTAATACTGGATTAAACCAGAAAAAAATGTGTAATGCCTCGATGAGTAAAATATCCAGGCTATGTAATTTCTCGACATGGGTCAGCTCATGCCTAATGATTTTTTCCACATGGTTTTTTAATGGGATTTTCTTACTTATAAATACGTATTGAAAGAATGAGAATGGAAGGTGCATGCCATCTGTTTCAATCAATACAAATTCTCCTTGATCTTTCTTGATTCCAGATTGATAAAGCCTGTAAATTCTTCTAATTCCCATTATAAACCTTGAGCCAACCATACCTATACCTGACAGATAAGTCAGCAACAATGCCCACTCCAGAAATGATAAAGATGAAGTCTCGCTGGACATGGCTCTTTCAATGACAACAGGGGCTTCTGAGATGAAATATACCACAGTGCCTGCATCAGCGGGTGATGTTGTAAACCAATGACTCAACAACTCACCTATCTGAGGTATAAATAGACTTAGGATGAGCGATCCCATCAGGTAATACCGGTTGATGTTAAAGAAGGTTTCTTTCCTTAGGAAGAGGTGATAAACTCCATAAAAGAAAATCCAACTTATTGATACTTGTATGATGTATGAGATCATGGTCTATGGTTTTATTATAATCTGAAATTGATAGGAAGCGTATATTGAACTGCCACTTGCTTGCCTTCCTTAATGCCTGGAGTCCAGCCCTTCATATCACTTAAAAGATTGAGAACATCTCTGGCTGCCTGTCCACAGTTGGATCCAATATCTTTAACTATTTGAATGTTGTCTACCTCTCCTTCTTTAGTAATGACGAATTTGGTCAGAACCATTCCCTCCACCTTTCCATCTTTAGCCTCCTGGGGATATTTTAAGTTTTCACCGATAAACTGGATGATGTTTTGATTGGTGCATTTGGTTTTTTCGGCCTGATCAGATGTATCACATCCAGGATAAATAGGCATTTGATCTACTTCGCTGTATACTTTATCATCCTGCCCATATGACACCAGAAATGATAAGATGAAAATTAATGTGGGAATAAATCTTTTCATGATTATTGTTTTTTAAGTTGTTGCTTTATTTCTTCTAATTCAGTGAGACTGAGGTCATTTTCTTTAACCAGGAAGGATACCAATTCATTCATGGATCCTTCAAAGTAATTGGACACAAGACGCTTGATGGAGAACCGGGAATAATCAGACTTGGCAATAGCCGGAAAATAAACGAATGAACGCCCTTCCTGGCGGTGATTGACAAATTCCTTTTTCTCCAGAATCCTCACTATTGAGGAAACGGATGAATGAGGAGGCTTGGGTTCATCCATCCTATCTATCAACTGTGAAACCGAAGTCTCTCCCATGTCCCAGATCATCTGCATGATCTCCTCTTCTGCCTTGGTTAATTTCTGAATGTGTCTCATCATGTGTTTTAGTTTTTAACTGAGGCTTGATGTTGCATTTCTATTAAATATCCACTTCGCTCCTTGGCGTATCTTTTAAATTCTTCATTGTAATGCTTGCTCCTTATGTACCTCTGGTAATATCGGACCGCAATCGACTTATCCTTATAATATGTGTCGCTGGTTCTGCCCAGGTAGAACAATAACACCGGATCTTCTTCATATCGATAAGCCCATTCATAAGCATCAATGGCTTCTCTTAATTTTCCTTCATTGTATAATATCCTCGCCAGGTTGCGATAATGTGTTTTTAATCCTTGAGAAGTGCCAGTCTCCACTGCTTTACGCAAATGGAAAATGGCAGCTTCCTGATCCCCTTTCAGTTCATATGCATTGCCCAGATAATAATGGGCATATTCAGGATCTCCTTCGTTGACCAGGGATTTTTCCAGGAAATAAATGGATTGATCAATGGAGTCAATCTGAAGTAAGGCATACCCAAACATCTTATTATAATAATTGGAAAAATCAATGGTCCCTCTCAAGCCATTCATTACTACGACCGTACTGTCATACATGCGTTGCTTGTAATAGTTTCTTGCAAGGAGCAGTGACAGACCTACATTGGTACTGTCTATAGAAAGGCCATGATTGAGGAGACTGTCCGCTTCAACATATTGAGCATTATTGATAAATAATTCAGAAATGGATCGGATGGTCAATACATCATCCGGATTCAATTTTAATGCTTCTGCGTAGGAGAGGAATGCTTCTTTTGGTAGTGCTGCCTTCATTAATAAGTTTCCAATCTTTCGATGATAAATCGGATTATCAGGGAAGGAATCCCTTAACTTACGATTGTATTTTATAGCCTTGGGGATATTGTCCTGCTGCTCATAAATGGTAGACAGCTGGATGGCAGAAGTTTTATATAACGATGGGTGATTTTCAATTTTGTGAAAATATTCCTTGGCCCGGCTCATCAACCCCAATCTGTAAGTTGCCATCCCCGCCTGTTCAATACATTTTACCTGGGTGGTATCTTGTGCACATTGTTCCCATAATTCCAATGCCTTCTCATATTCTTGCTCCAGCATCCACTTCTTAGCCTGATCTATATCATTCTGGCCCATTACAATGGCAGATATTGATACAAGAAGAAGTGTTTTCATCCATTTCATGACGCAAGTATAACGGAATTTTTAGTTATAACGTAAATTTTCGTTGAAATGTTGATATATTTTTACATTAAGATGCTGGTCATGAGTCAATCTGGTATAAAAATTCATATTTTACCTAGATGAAAAACCGCATCCTCTCCATTGATATATTCAGGGGACTAACCATTGCCCTGATGATTATTGTGAACACACCTGGGAGTTGGTCTTATGTATATGCTCCACTGAAACATGCTGATTGGCATGGGTGGACTCCGACAGATCTTGTATTTCCATTTTTTCTATTTGTATCCGGCGTAAGTTTTTCCATTTCTCTTTCAAGACAATCATCCAAAACTACTCAAGAGTTGATGATCAAGATATGGAAGCGGGTAGCCCTGATATTCCTGGTTGGATTGTTATTGAATTGGTTCCCTTTTTACAACAAGCACATTGGTGATTTACGGATATTCGGAGTATTGCAAAGGATTGCCTTGGCTTACGGGATTGGAGCAAGCCTGATATTACTTGCCAGTAGAAAACTACTCATCATATTGAGTGTGATCATTCTTATAGGTTATCATTTCCTATTGTTAATAGGGGGAGATGATCCTTTCAGCCTGGAAAACAACCTCACCATCACCATTGATAAATGGCTGATCGGCGAAAGTCATATGTATAAGGGATTCGGAATTCCATTTGATCCGGAAGGGTTGATCCATTCATTTCCGGCTGCAATTAATGTAGTGATCGGTTTCCTCATCGGGAAGTATACCATCCTGGAAAAGCGATTTTCTACTATGGAGAAAGCAGGAATAGGGATCATTTTAATAGCGGTCGCCTACTTGTGGCATTTCATTGGATTTCCGATTAATAAACCATTGTGGACGAGTTCTTATGTTTTACTGACTTGTGGACTTGGGGTATTATTGTTGATGTTTCTTCAATACATCATTGATGATCAGGGATGGAAGAAGTGGGCTTTTCCTTTTAGGGTATTCGGTATGAATCCACTCTTTTCTTATGTGTTATCCATCCTATTCGTGAAGATATTCTTCATGATTAAAGTGGGAGAAACTTCATTATACGGATGGTTGTACAATTCAGTTTTTGCAGAAATATTAGGGAATTACAACGGATCACTCGGTTATGCCCTGGTGTATGCTTCCTTTATCTGGATATTCAGTTGGCTGCTGTACAGAAAAGGAATCTTGATTAAGTTGTAAGTAATCTTGATGGAACGCAGATTTAGCGGATTAATAGGATACAGCAGATCTGAATAAAAATTGCTATGCCATTAATTTTACTACAAAAGAAAATTTCTTACACTCTCTCTGTACTCTCATAAAATAGCTTGACAACATTAAGCTCTTAACTCTCAAGTTTCTCAAACTCATCGCTGATCCTGGAAGCCAGATGGACAAATTGTTCCTGGCTCAACTCTTTTTTAGGTTTGGAAAAATCGATATCATGAATGCCGTCGATCGGAATAAGGTGTATGTGGGTATGTGGTACTTCCAGTCCTATCACAGCCATACCGATGCGGGAGCAGGGGACTACTTTCTCTATAGCCAGCGCTACCATCCTTGCAAAACTATGCAAGTTAAGCAGTGCTTCTTCCTCAAGGTCAAAAATGTAGTCTACCTCTTCTTTGGGAACCACTAGCGTATGCCCTTCTTTCAATGGATTAATGTCCAGGAAGGCGATGCAATGGTCATTCTCTGCTACTTTGTAAGAAGGTATTTCACCTGCTATTATGCGACTGAATATACTGGCCATGATTACATAGATATATCAATAATTTCAAATTTCACTTCACCAGCTGGTGTAACTATTGAAGCCACATCACCTACAGCCTTTCCTAGCAAACCTTTCCCGATTGGGGAATCCACAGAAATTTTCTTTTCCTTAAGATTGGCTTCAGCCTCCGAAGTTAATGTATAAGTCACCTCTCTATTCACTTTCAGATTTTTCATTGTGACCCTGGAAAGGATGGTAACCTTAGAAGTATCAAGTTGACTCTTATCGATGATGCGTGCACTGGCCAATGATTTTTCCATTTCATTGATCTTCATTTCCAGCATGCCCTGGGCATCTTTGGCAGCATCGTATTCTGCATTTTCAGAAAGGTCTCCTTTTTCACGCGCTTCAGCGATGGCTTTGGCCACTTCGTCTCGACCCTTTGTTTTCAATTCTTCAAGCTCTGCTGATAGCTTTTCATATCCCTCTTGTGTCATGTATGAAATGTCTGACATCGTTCTTTATTTTCTTGTTAATTAATGGGAATTCCGGTTACCCTCTATTCAGAGGAATATTATCGTGGAGATATATAACCAGAGTTTTCAATTTAATTTCCTTTTTATTAATAAGTCGTAATCTAATACGGCAATGAATTAGCCTTTCGGCAAATGTGCCTTTAACGTTACCAATTAACTAATAGATGTAATAGTAAAGTCTCAGGGAATGCAAAATTAACATTATTCTTCTAAAATTGATAGCCTTAAGGTTGATCCCGGTGGTTTCTGAGATAGGATCTGGTAAGATTGTGGAGTTAATATTCCTATTCTTGGATATCCTCCTGTGGTCTGAGAATCATTTCCCAATATAATAGGAAGGCCAGAAGGAGGGATCTGAATCGTCCCCGGGAGTACAGGCCCTGAAAGCATGTTTTGATAGCCGATGCCCAGGGGATTTCCATCCAGCATATAAGACATCCGAGAACTTCTTGAGGAAATGTTCCATTCATGGGTGACAAGAGCTGCTTTATCTGAGGCATCCAATAAATGGTATTCCGGACCCGGATAAGCTTCTAAAATATCATTACTATAATCCGGTGAATGCAATAGGGTGTGAGTGTCTATTACCCTTGATTCAAGGGTGTGAATAATCGCACCTTCTTTAATGGTATAACCACAGCATCTGCTCACCGTATCTGTAGCTCTACTCCCTTGAATTGATGGTCCATTAATTCCCCCTCGAAAGGCTATGTAAGCCCTGCAACCTTCTTTTATCCGTAGTTTAAGTACATCACCCTCTGTAACATCATGGGCTTTTTCATCCACTGTCTTTTCATTTATGATAATTTCAACATTCCTTCCGGTAACACTGATGAATGTACTTCCGTAAAACTTAATAACAGGGCCCTGATAGGTACATTCAAGAAGGGCTGCACCCGGAGGATTTCCACATAAAATATTGGCATTGACAGCTGAGGCAACATCTGCAACTCCAGCATATCCTATTCCATATCGTCTCATTCCTATTCTTCCCAGATCCTGGACAGTAGTAAATATTCCCGGTTTTATGCATATAGCTGTTTTCATTGGTACAGGTTTCTTTATAGCATTATAACTGAATATGGACACTGGAGTCATACCTGTTCTGATTGACTTCATGTTTAATGAAAAAATATTCCTCTTCACTGATCGATCTGAAATGTACCGTATCACCAGGTTTTATGAAAGACGGTTCATCTGCACTGAGATCAAACATTGATATAGGTGTTCTTCCTATGATGTTCCAACCTCCGGGTGAGTCCTGGGGATAAATGCCCGCAAGCTGATCTGCGATTCCACAACTTCCTCTTGGGATTTTTTCACGAGGGCTGTTGCGACGTGGTAATATTAAGTCTTGATGCACACTTCCCATGTAAGGAAACCCTGGAAGGAAACCAATCATATACACGTGATAAGGCCTGGACGTATGCAGTTCAATGAGCCTTTCCGTTGTAATCCCTTTCTGATGATAAAGGGGCAAATCCAGGGCAAATCGTGGTTCATAACATACAGGTAAATGAACGGTCCTGTGTGGTAGTACATCAACTTTTTTTTCTTTTAACTCATCCCATAAGTCATTGAGATAGGAAGTTACGCCATTCCAGTCTTTAATTCGATTTTTAAGTATAACCAGCAGAGATGCATATGCGGGAACGGTTTCTTCCACCGGTTCAAGGGAAAATAGTTTTCTAGATAAAGCATGAATAAGACGATTGGTATCCAGGTCTAATTCAGGTTCCCATTCTATGAGAATGGCAGATTTGCCGTAAGGGAAATATCTTATGGGGTCTCTTACCATGAACCAATATTTATTCCTTCAGATTGAAGGCGATCATAAATTGTACGTGCTATTGATACAGCAGTCGGAGTGTCTCCGTGGATACAAAGTGTATCTGCTTGCAATCGGGTTTTCATTCCTGTTGCCGTTTCCACTTCTTGATTCTTTACAATATTCAGGACTTGGTCTGCTGCCATTTCAGGATCTTCTAGCACTGCTCCGGGGATAGACCTGCTCTGCAAGGAAAGGTCTTCAGTATATCTCCTGTCAGCAAATGCTTCTCTTACAACAGCCATTTCCAATTCTTCGGCAACGGCACTTACTTCAGAGTCAGGAAGCGTAAAAATTTTAAGATTGGGATCAATATACTTTATAGCATCTACAATGGGTCTCGCCAGGTCCTTATCCTTTGCAGCATCATTATACAATGCACCATGAACCTTCACATGGCTGAGCTTGGTGCCTGCACGTGCTGCAAGTGTGTACAAGGTTGCAACCTGAAATACAACAAGGTCAAATGCTTCTTTATAAGATAATGACATTGAACGCCTTCCAAAACCAATATGATCGGGATAAGACGGATGTGCACCTACATTTTTACCCAGAGCCGATGCCATCTGTATGGTATCTATAACCGTAGATGGATCTCCACCATGCATCCCACATGCTATATTACAAGAACTGATGTAAGGCATGATCTCCTCATCATTTCCGATGCGGAAGCGCCCGTAAGACTCGCCCATGTCACAGTTGATATCAATCTTCATTTTCTCAGTTCTTGTTCTCAATATAATGAGAAATGATCATTTACAGAATTGATCATTGCCATCGGAATAACATTTACTGAAAAAAAATTGATAATCGTGATGACCTCCAGGGATATCCATCTATTTATCACTGAATTAAACACATGAAACATGAAACAATTATTATTCTTGATCATTCTATTAGGCATTATTTCCTGTTCCAGTGAAGATGAAGTAGTAAGAGGATGTACAGACCCAGATTCTGATAATTATAGTTCTAATGCAACAGAAGATGATGGAAGTTGTACCTACCTGAGGGACATTTATTTAGGTAACTACAGTGGAACTTTCGGGTCATGCAATCCGGATGAGAATTCCAATAATTTCAATGAGCCTAAATCTATTATCATTCAGGCCGGAGAAGAATCCGACGAGGTGAAAGTTATTGTTAATGACATCACGGTACAGAATTTCAGGGAAAAGAAAGTGATGACTTTTATTGCAGGTGTCACTAATGATGAACTCATATTTAATGATGCTCCTTCAAGTGATAGATTTGTATTAGGCGATTTTGGATACCGGGTGATATTTAATGGGCATATGGAAAGAACCTCCTCAGGAGATCTCAGTGGACGAGTAACCATTGAGGTATACGATGAGGGATCTGCAATGGCAACTGTTTCAATATACAGCTGTGATTTTACTTTTGATAAGAATTAATCCTTATTTCAGAATGGTATAAATGCCAAGGCCGATGCATATGGCCATTACTGCATATCCAAGGATATTCTGCCATAGGGCATTCTTGTATTTTCCCATGATACTGGTCTGATTGACGGCCCATATCAGGAAGATGGCAATGAAAGGCAATAGCAATCCATTGGCGATCTGAGCGAATTTAATGATCTCAATGGGTTTAATTCCCAGGCATGAAAGGACAACACCGATGATCAGTATGCAAGCCCATATCACTCTGAAGCGAAGAGATTTAAGATCCTTAGACCATCCGAGCACACCACATGTAGCATATGCAGCTGCAAGGGGAGCTGTAATGGCTGAAGTTAATCCCGCTGCACACAATCCGATGGCGATGGCTATTCCTGCATAATCCCCAAGGAGTGGAACCAATGCCCCGGACAGATCTGCAGCAGAGTTTACGTCTGTGCCACTGATGGCTGCTCCACATACAATGATGGACATGGATACCAATCCACCCAGGCCGATGGAGATGACCGTATCCCATCGGGTATTGCTGAGTGAAGCCTTTTCCCACCTTTCATTTACAATAGAGG
>JABDLO010000219.1 GCA_013002995.1 Saprospiraceae bacterium
GTATACCTCATACATATTGACATAACATAGGAATAATAAGCCTTAAATATATCTTTCATATATCGGCTGTCTCCCTCCTTCAATCTTGCCACACATTTATCCAGGTTCATGCTCAAGGTTGATCCTTCATTTAATTGTGATTTTGCCGTACCTTGAAAATTCCAATGATAGGTCTGCAAAAATTCACTATACCTTTAATACGACCAAAAGCGAACCAAGGGTTGCGTCTTTCACATAAAAATTGAATTTTAACCTTGAAATGTTAGATTGCTGTCAATAAATTATGGTTGAAATATCAGATCATAAGTCAATCTGTAAGCCTTCTCTTCCAAGTATGACGTTCAATGGCAATTCTTTTGCTGCTTCCCCAAATACCTTAAGATTAGCATACCTGGAACTGTAATGTCCTGTAATCAATGCTCCGACACCTGCTTTAACAGCTATATCAGCTGCCTGACCAAGTGTTGCATGCATTCTGTCTGCAGCTTCTAGTTCCATTCCATCAAGATAAGTGGTCTCATGATAGAGATAATCAACACTTTGAATGTGGGGAATAATTGTCAGATCATAAATGGTGTCACTGCAATAAGCGTAAGATTTTGAAATCACTTTTATATCTGCAACGGCTTTCCAGGTAATCTTTTCACCATCATGTCTGATTAGATTGTTGCCAGACTTTATGGATTTGATTTCTTCAATGCTGAGGCCATATTCCTCAATTGATGATTTTCTAATGTTTATTGATTCTTCATTATAATTGAATCGATAGCCGATGGTTGGGATTCGATGTTTTAATGGAAAATGAATAATGCTGATTTTATCACTTATAGCAATACATCCTGCTTGTGAATGATCGAGTTCTATGATTTCAAGTTGGTAATTGTAGTGGGCTCCTGAAACCTCGGCTATGGTATCAATCATTTTCTTTATTCCTGAAGGTCCATAAATGATTAACGGATCCTTGCGATTGAAATGATTATAGGATCCAAGCAAACCCGGAAGTCCAAATACATGATCACCATGTAGGTGGGAAATAAAAATGTGCTTGATCTTATTCCGTTTAATGTGGAAGTTATTCATTTGAATCTGTGCCCCCTCACCACAGTCAATGAGTCCACACCAATCTGAAAGTTGAATAAATTGAGATGAGGGGAATCTCCCTCTAGAAGGCATTGCAGAGCTGGTACCGAGAAGCTTTACTGAATAATTCAATTTTTACTCCTCTTCATTGAGTTCCCGCTGAATCTCCTCCATATGCACATAATCGATGGCTTCTTCCAGCGTCGGAATGATGGTAAGGATGCTCTCAAGCCTTGAGATCTCAATTAGCTTGTTAATAGAAGGTGATTGAATACCACATAAAACAAAAGATCCATATCCTTTCCAGATCCTATTGGCAGTGAGGATAGAACTTAATCCTGAAGAATCTACATATTTAACATCTGAAAGATCAAATATGAGGTTTTTCACTCCTTCATTTCTGAGGAAAATAAATTCAGATTTTAAATTGGGAGCAATTAGAGAGTTGAGGTTTTCTTCAGCTAAAGAAAATACAGAATACTTTTCTTTCTTATCTAGTGTAAATTTCATTTGATTTCTTTTTATCGGAATGCTTATAATCGATCAACATTCCATCGTCCTTATAAACGCGCCACAAATTTATTCATTTTCCTGATTTTTACTCCCTAGTATTACATCTATTTTCATAAGAAGCGGTTCTAACCTATTGAACTTCATAATAAACTTTGAAAACTACACCCATTTGGGAAAAAGAAAATTTATATCATTAAGCGATTTTAGTTTTATTTTTAAACTGAAGATCTTAAATTATCGTTGATTTGAAAGATAATGGATGACAACTGACCTTTAATAAAGAGTTAAAGTGTCAGTTAATATAGAACGTTAAGACTATATGCCATGTCTTTACAACATATGAATGACAAAAGTGCAGTAATTCATAGTTGGCACTATATTTTACCAAATTAATGCTATAGTGATTATCAAATAAGGATTTAAATATCTATAATTGTTTAATATAATACCGTACACATATAAATGAACAGAAAATTTTCACCGAAAGTAAAGAAGATCATCCAGCTGAGTAAGCAAGAAGCACTTAGGATGGGAAATGACTTTGTAGGAGCAGAGCATATACTTCTGGGCATGATAGAGGACGGTGACAGTCTCGCGATGAAAGTACTCGATTCTATGGAACTTGACATGGAAGAGCTAAAATATCGCCTGGAGGACACCATCAGGAAATCTCATGTCATCATTAATAACATCAATGAGGATGAGATCAAATGGAGCAAACATGCTGAAAAGGTACTTAAAGTAACTTTTCTTGAAGCTAAAAGCTACAAGACTGATGAGATCAAGCCTGAGCATTTGATGCTTTCTATCTTAAAACACAATCACAATCCAGCCTCGAAGGTATTGGATACATTTGATGTTGATTATGAAAGTTACAGATCAGAATTAGAATATGTCAAGCAAGAACAAGATCCTAGTTTTACGGATTATTATGCTCAGGCGTCTTCAGATTCTGATGTTCCGATGGAAGAAGAGGAAGCAACGGAATACAGTAAAAAAGCTGCCAGCAAGTCCAGAACTCCAGTTTTGGATAATTTCGGCAGGGACATAACGAGACTTGCAGAAGAAGGCAAGCTGGATCCAATTATCGGAAGAGAAACAGAAATTGAAAGAGTTTCTCAGATTTTGAGTAGAAGGAAGAAAAACAACCCCATTCTCATCGGAGAACCAGGTGTAGGTAAGACTGCAATTGTTGAAGGTCTTGCTTTACGCATCATGCAGAAGAAAGTTTCAAGAACCCTATTCGGTAAGCGAATAGTAATGCTTGACCTCGCTGCATTAGTCGCAGGTACAAAATATAGGGGTCAGTTTGAAGAGCGGATGAAGGCCATCATGAATGAGCTTGAGAAAGCTCCTGATGTCATCCTTTTCATTGATGAGATTCACACCATTGTGGGTGCCGGAGGCGCAACCGGATCATTGGATGCTTCCAATATCTTTAAGCCAGCACTTGCAAGAGGAGAATTACAATGTATCGGAGCTTCAACACTTGATGAATACAGACAACATATAGAAAAAGATGGTGCTCTTGACAGAAGATTTCAGAAAGTTATAGTTGATCCTCCATCAGCAGAAGAGACGGTACACATACTTGAAAACATAAAATCTAAGTATGAAGAGTTTCACAATGTTGAATATTCTGATGACGCAATAGATGCATGTGTTAAGCTCTCAGACCGTTATATCAGCGATAGGTTTTTGCCTGATAAGGCGATAGACGTTCTGGATGAAGTAGGTGCAAGAACACACCTTAAAAACATCCATGTACCTAAGTACATTGAAGAGTTGGAAGGCAGCATCGAAGAGATTAAAGAGCTAAAAAACCAAGCTGTTAAAAACCAGCAGTATGAAAAAGCGGCTGAATTTAGAGATAATGAATCCAAACTCATCAGAAGGCTGGAACAGGCGAAAGAAGAATGGGAAGAAGAATCCAAGACTAAAAGATATCCTGTAGGTGAAGAAGATATTGCTGAAGTAGTTTCAATGATGACGGGAATTCCGGTAAGGAGGGTTGCCCAAAGTGAGAGTAACAAGCTTGTAGGCATGTCAAATGATCTTCAACAAATGGTCATCGGACAGAATGAAGCCATTGTTAAGATCACTAAGGCCATCCAAAGAAACAGGGTGGGATTAAAAGATCCTAAAAAGCCCATTGGATCATTCATCTTCCTGGGCTTTTAATCCCACCCTGTTTCTTTGGATGGCCTTAGTGATCTTAACAATGGCTTCATTCTGTCCGATGAC
>JABDLO010000229.1 GCA_013002995.1 Saprospiraceae bacterium
GAGTTTATATGAGGAATTCCATTAGCGTCAATGTTTATGTGGACCATTGTTTTAAAGTTGCCTGTTATATCCACCCATTCTTCAGTGCATTCATTCCACATTGTTTCTTCAAAGGGTTCAATAACCATATGAGATTGTCCATTATTATTGGATCTGATCTCTAAATCGGTGATAACATTTTCTGAATCGTTTAATGTTTGTTCACACCCCACCAACAATAGTGGTAACAACACAATTATATATAGCTTTTTCATTGATAAATAATTTTGGAGGTTTTGTAATTTTTAATTAGTCTTCGAAAAACGGCTTTATTGCTACTACACATTCCCCGTGGGTTTCAAAACCCAATTCTTCTCCTATCTCATCAAAGATTCCAGTCGCTTCCCAGAAATGACAATTACAGGATGCACGGTTACCTGCACTAATTAATAAGCTAGGTTCTTTGCAAGAGTTACATGCTTTCATACAATCTCCCCAACCTATTCCTGTAACACTTGTTATTAATTCACATCTTGATTTACATTCAGATTCTTTTTGTGGAGCTTCTGAGAATAAAGATGATATTCCTAAAACAAGGGAAAAACTGAGAAAAACTAATAAGAATAACTTTTTCATAATAAGTGTTTTTGTAGTTAATATTAAAATTCATAGAAATTGTGAAGATTAATTTCATGATTAAGAGAATGATTGTTTTGTATTAGAGTCCTATATTTTTGGATTATTGTCCCAAAATAGATTTCAATAAAGTCATAAAGAAGGTTTTGGAATCTCTAGAGAATTTTTTGGAAATGCTTAGGTGATATTCCTGTGACTTCTTTGAATACCCTTGAAAAGTAAGCAGGATCTTTAAATCCGATCTGAAATGCAACCTCTGTAACGTTGAGATTAGATGTCCTAAATAATTCCTTTGCTTTATTAATTCTGAGCGTTTTGAAATATTGTCCAATGGATTGACCCGTCAGGGCTGTGAACTTTCGGTACAACTGAGTACGGCTCATAGACATATCCCTACACAACTCGGGAATACCGTATTTATCATTTGATAGCTGTGAAACTAGCAATCTGTTAATATTATTGATGAAGATATCCTCCACCTTTAATTTAAGGTCCTCTGAAGTTGAGAATTGGAACTGCTTATACCTTTCATGAAGCATCCTTCTTAACTCAATAAGTTTTCTGAGCCTTACCTCTAATTCAGTTTTATGGAATGGCTTGGCCAGGTATGCATCTGCACCCTTTTCAAGGCCCGAAAGTCTTGATTCAATGTCAGCCTTAGCTGTAAGCAATATTAATGGAATATGACTGGTACGAAAATCACTTTTTAGTTTCTTTACCATTTCTAGTCCATCCATAACCGGCATCATTACGTCACTCACAATGATATCAGGTATATTTATTACGGCTGAATCAAGTCCTTCCTTACCGTTTTTTGCTATTGCCAGCCTATATTTTTCACTTAGACAAGCGGTTAAATATTGAACCACATCATCATGGTCTTCGACTATCAATACCAGGGGTTTTTCTTTCTCTGATAAGGAATCCAACATAGTTGCCATGTGAAATTGATCATTAATATCTTGTTTTATAGCATATTTTAGATACTCTTGATCCTGAAGTATTGGTTTTTTAATGTTTTTGATTGGGGCCATATTTGTCACTGGTAAATGAACTGTGAATTTGCTTCCAACTCCTTCCTCACTCTGTACTGATATCTCCCCTTTAAGTAATTTGACTAATTCTAATGTCAATGCCAATCCAATTCCTTGACCCTCATCATTGTGGCTTGCTCTATAATATCTGTTAAAAATATATGGGATATCATTCTTGGCTATTCCATTACCGGTATCAGAAATACTTATTTGCAATATATTTTGTACTGGGTCAGGCTGAACTTTTATCGCCATACTTATTTTACCATTACTCGGAGTATGTTTAATGGCATTGGAAAGTAGATTAGTACATATCTCTCGTAACTTTTCCGGGTCATAATCCATATAAAAGGATTTCATCGGTGAGATAAATTCTAAGGTTATGTGTTTCAATTCAGCCAAAGAATGAAAGCTCTCTTGTATATATCTAAGGTAGACGATGATGTCGCCCTGAACCATGTAAATTGGGACCATATCCACTTCCAGTTTGGACAAGCTCAGAATATTATTAACCAATCGCATCAATATACTGGCATTTCTCTGGATCATATCAGAACCTTTTATAAACCAATTTTCAGGTTGATTTCTAATATGTTCGGCCATTCCCATTATAACAGTGAGAGGGGTTCTAAATTCATGAGAAATATTGGTGAAAAACCTGGTTTTAAATTCATCCAGCTTCTTTAGTCTTTCAGTCTCCTCATGCTCTAAAACAAGCTTGGTCTTCATCTCCCATTCATGCTTTTTCCACCGGTAAAACAGCATCAATAAAAGTATTCCGGTCGCAATGTAAATTATGTATGCCCATATAGATCTATACCAAGGTGGGAGTAAATTAATCACAAGAGTTCTTTCTTTTCCCCATCCGATAAATTCATTTCCAGCTTTGATTCTAAGAGTATAACTACCAGGAGAAAGGTGGGTGTATGAAAGATTTTGTTGATTGGTTAGTTGCCAGTTATCATTAAATCCTTCCAGTATGTATTGGAATTTCAATGCTTTCGGATCTTGAAAATACCACCCTGAGAAACTTATAGAAAAATTAGTCTGGGTATGATCCAGGTTGATCACCTTTGTACAATTTATCTGACTGGTCAGAACAGAATTTTCATTGATTGGTACATCTTCGTTATTTATAGTAAATCCTGTAAAATTTAATGGTGGTGCAGAATTTCTAAATTGAACACTATCAGGATGAAAGAAAGAATTTCCGAAATAAATATTCCCAATACTATCCTTGTGACTATAAATTCCCCCCATTTCATTAAAAGCTAGCAACTCATTACTTGATGGGTCAAATCGCATGATCACATTCATATTACTTAACCATAAATATCCGGCATCATCTTCTTCAATGGAATAAACCATATGGTATTGTTCCCCCTTTCCTACTAAATATCTTGTAAAAGTCCCATCATGTGCATTGTAAAGATTGAGTCCATTTTCGGTAGCTACCCATATCCTTTTTTTGCTATCCTCATAGATATCCCATACATAATCATTACTCAGACTATTGGTATCAACCCTGTCATATTTCCAATGTCGGAATGTTTCCAATGTTGGGTTAAAAAGATTTAGTCCTCCACTTGATGTAGCGATCCATAAGTTTTCGTGAGAATCAATGAACAGTTTTCGTATTGAATTTGAACTAAGACTATTTGGATCATCATAATCTTTGAGGTAATAGTCAGCAATACCTTTTTCAGGATGTATTTTAACCAATCCGCCCCAAGAGCCCACCCAAATCAATCCATCCTTATCCTCTACAATGGACCCGATAGTACTCCATCTTCCGCCTTCAATAGGTTTAAGAACTCCTGAATTGGGATTGTATTTATATAATTGATGCGGGTTATTATTTTTTTCCGGTGAAAAATCGGCAATCCACCAATTGCCTTTACTGTCTTCAAAGACAATTTTAGGTGAGAGTGCCATTAATTCAGGAAATAATTCTTTAACGTTAACCCTATTCCCGGTATTAAGATCAAAGATTATAAACCCTTCTCCCAGAAAAGCATTTACGGCATAACGATCTCTGTAAATGATAAATCCATTAAACCAATCCTCTTCCATTGACTGTGGTAACAAAGAATGAAATTCTGAATCAGGTGCTTTCATTCTGTAGGTCTCCTGTCCTAAAAAGAACACATTTCCTTGCTTTTCAATAAATAAATATCCCATTAGATTTTGCATTGGGAAGTAATAATACTTCTTGTGCAGAAGATCATAATTGTGAATTCCATTATCGTCGTGTATCCAAAGATGGCCCTCATTACTCAGAGTCAAATGGTCCAAACTCATTATTTTGATATTAGAAAATTCTGGATAAGCTGATTCTAATGACGTCCACTCCAGGGATTCTGGGTCAATCAGAAATATTCCATTCACAGCGTCACCAATAAATATCTGGTCTGAAGTGTGGTCAATTTCAATTTGATTGAGATATGGTATTTTAAATGGAGGTGTAATTATGAGGAGGCTATCACCGACTCTGTCATATTTTGTCAATTGAGAGTATTGTGTCATCCATATATTTCCATAGCGGTCTTCTTCAATATCTCTGATCGGCAAAGGAAGGTTTTGGTCAGATTGTTTGGAAATGAAATCATCAATAACCCTTACTTCACCTATTTCCGTATCATAGTAAGATACCACCGGACTCTGAGTTCCAATCCACAATTTGTTTTCACTATCCAGCATTAAGGAAATTACCTTATCCGTTATCCCTGCTTTTTCTAATACATCTTGATAGTGGGTAAATTTTTGAGTATTTACATCAAAATATTCCAAACCCTCTCCAAATACTGCTAACCAAAGATTGTTATGTTTATCTGGAATAATAGAATTAATAACATTTCCTGCAATGCTGAAAGTGTCATTTGGTTGGTGTTTATAATATTTCGAAGATTGGCCGTCGTACCTTATCAGCCCTTCATATGTTCCCAACCATATAAATCCATCATTATCCTGGTAGACAGATAAAGCTAAAGGCAATTGATCAATATTAGAAAAAGGTAAATGATTGTGAGTGGGTTGGAGAACTGATTTGCCGGAAATATGTAATGAAAGGAAGACTAATAATACTTTATTAAAATGGAGGTTTTGTGTGATGTGGATAAACATAACTTAGAGTAATACTAAAGATAAAGATTATTTGGTTGAATATCAATGTCTTAAATGATAAGCCTTTGCTTCATTCACAAGCCCCTTGTATCTACATACCAATTGTAGAATACATTTGAATTACATGTATCTATCCTTGTTGCATGTAATTTTGCGACAGAGTAGGATTACACCAAACAGTCTGATTAATGCTTCTATTCTATTACTCATTATTGAAAGTGTCTCAATTATGGTCCCGTTAATGAAGTGTTAAACCATATTCTTAGCATAACTCTCTAAATATTTAGAGCGTTTTCCATTCACAAAACCTATAA
>JABDLO010000249.1 GCA_013002995.1 Saprospiraceae bacterium
CCTCATTTCTGCAAAGATCTTTTGCTAAATCGGGGCTATTGTCAGTGGAGGAATCATTTACGAGAATGATCTCTTTTTTGATCCCATTTACTAAATCTGTCTTAATGACCCTATCCACAATCTCTTCGAGATATTTCGCTTCGTTGTAAAAAGGGATTACTATAGTGAGTTTTCTAATTTCCATTGATTAATTTAATCCGACTTGAATTTTAGCAGATATGTATCCGGATTTTCCAGTTTAGCAATGACTTCAAAGTATTCAGGTTTATTCTGAATGGCCGGATAAAGATATCTAAATGTTGAGCTATAGCCCAGCTGATCCAAAATAACATAATCGGCCTTTCTTATCTTGAGATCGGCTATCAGTTCATCGGCATCCGGAGTATACTTATAATTGGTTGTATAGGTTTCTGAATACAAGTAAAATAAGGAGGGTTTACGACATGAAACTACCTGATCTGTGGCACCCTCACGCTGGAAACTTTTTGCGAGGTTGAAATAGTTATTCCATTTAGATTCATAGCGCGCAAGACTTTTCATCCTAAGGAATTGGATCTCTGATATATTAAAGTATAGCACTAATACAACAGGCCATAATGGGATTGCCTTTTTAAAATTCAACAATGCTGATAATTGAGAAAGCAGCCATTCAGGCCCCTGAAGCATCGCCATAATCATTAAAGGCACCAATGGGAGAACGAATCGGATCCCTACCCATACGTCCGGCCATAAAAGAAGAATAAAGAATGTAGAAGCAAAGTAAATTATTCCAAGCCACCGATATTTAGGCAATTTCCAAATGCCAATAATAATTAGTGCAACGATTATAATGCCTGGAATCCATTCCATAGTCCCTATTTCCTCCCTGTAATTAAACTCTTTGAATGGAAACAGGACATCAGGAATTTCTCGGGTGATATATCTTTCGATATTGCTAAAAAGTCTACCAAAAAGATCGGAGATACCAGCTTTGCCGTTTTCCGGTCGATAAGGATTTACCATCACCAATTGGCTTAGATAGGAATTGCCTCCTAATCGATTACTCCTTGCTAACCAAGGTAAAAACATCAAAAAGAAACCAGCTCCATATGCAAGCATATACTTCCACTTATTTCGGATGTCTTTCAACATCATAAACAGGAATGCCGCGAGTAGGGCAATACCAAGTGTCCGCAAGAAAAATGCGATCATCAGAAAAATGAAAGCTAACAGGTAGTATTTGATACTATCTTCTTTCCCTTGTTCATATGTCTTTAGAAAAAGAGTAAGTGACAGGAGAGTGAAAAAGATGAATGGAACCTCGCTCATCATTATTGTTCCATATCTGAGCATATGAGAATTGGTCAACAAAAATAGAATGGTGATCCAGGCAATCCACTTATTCATAGTAAACTTCCTTACCAGGAAGTAACTGAGAACCAGTGAAGCTAGCAAGAGAACTCCGTTCACTAGTTTTATTGCAATGAAAGATGATGAGAATATCATGATTAAGCTGATGATAACCGGATATCCTGGAGGGAAATGATTATTCGGCGTTTTATGAATACTATTGATGTTTACGAAGCCCTCTCCAGCATGTAAAGCCTTCCCAAGTATATAATAACTGGCATTATCACCATTCAGGTCAATTTTTATATCAAAAATGTATTGGTAAGTAAATAGAAACCCCAGTGTGACCAGCATCAATGTGAATAAGGTCTCACGATTTGTAATAAGCTTTTGCCCCATTTATTTTCAGGTAATTGCCAAATTAAGCCCTTAAGTTAATTTTATTTCTTAAGTCCGGAACGGATGGGTATCGTTTTATGGTTCATATTGTTAATTAATCAGGTCTCTTTCCTCTACATGTTAGAACCTTGGATAGAATCTTGACGTATTCTATTTACTTTTAAAGTTTACTAATCCATCAAATGGCAGATTCTCTCATCTATATTCCAGACATCAGTGGCTTCACAGATTTTGTGAATAATACAGAGATAAATCATGCTCAACATATAATTTCAGAGCTGCTGGAGCTGATTATTGACAGCAATGAAATTGGTATGGAGGTTGCTGAGATTGAAGGGGACGCTGTGTTGTTCTACAAGCACAACCAAATACCTTCGGCGGAAGAAGTTATCCGGCAAAGCGAAAAGTTGTTCATCGCATTTCACAACCATTTGGTCAGGTATGAATCCGAGCGGCTTTGTCAGTGCGGGGCCTGTTCTACAGCCTCAGATCTAACAATTAAGATTATTGCCCATACGGGCGAAATAGGATTTACTAAGGTAAAAGATCATTCAAAGCCCTTTGGCTCCACCCTGGTGGAAGCCCACCGACTTTTGAAAAACGATATCGAGGTCCATGAATATCTTCTTCTAACTGACCACTATAGAGAATCTATGGCTGATTCCAATAATTTAACTTCCTCCTCGCCCTGGATAGCCCTTGAAAGAGGTGCAAGCAGCCTGGAATACAAGAAAGTTAAATACGTTTACATACCATTATCCCCACTTCACTCAAAGGTCGAACTACCTGCTCCTGCAGCACCACCAGAGAAAATTTCCAACCCTGTCACTGGGCATATAATCATAGATAAACCTCTACAGTTTGTATACGAAATGGTCACCAATCTTGATTTTCGATTGAATTGGAACCATGATGTAAAGGAGCTCGTCTATGAACAAGGAAAGACAAACCGGGTAGGCACAAAACATCGTTGCCTGTTTAATAGCGGGTTTGCAGATTTTGAAACCATTACAAATGACTTTGGGCAGGACCTGGTTGTTTATGGCGAAAAATTAGAATC
>JABDLO010000270.1 GCA_013002995.1 Saprospiraceae bacterium
GAATACAGGTGGTCAATTAATATTTGATTAAACCCAAGCCTTTTAGCCTTTTAGCCTTTTAGCCTTTTAGCCTTTTAGCCTTTTAGCCAAATAAAAAATTCGTAATTCGTAATTCTAAAATCAAATGAGTTCTTCCTCAAACCCTTTCATATTCCTCCTCAACATACGGGTTGCAAGACTGGCTTCCTGAGCATCCAGCATATCAATGATCTGATCCAGGGCTTTCCCTATCTTGGTTGTGGTACGGATGGCTTCAATCTTAGGCCATGCTGCTTGTTCACCACGTCTTATAAGACTTTCCAATTCTTCAAACGTCATCTTGGATAAAAGATTACCGGGCTTTACCACACTGAAATCTGCGATGATATTGATATCCCCTGTATAATCCTGCTGTACCACCGAATTGATATTGTTGGCCACCAGCGCAAGCTTAGGAAAATATTTAAAGAATTTTTTTGCCATGGAGTAATTCAATTGAGCAGATTCTTTAACCATAACCTTACTGAATCTCCTTATGGCTGCAAGCGTCTCACTGCTTTGCTCTTTCTTACTGACGAATGGAAGTACAAATGGATTGGTCATACTCACGATGAAATGGTTAACTCCATACATCCTGGTCAATCGTTTAGACGGTAAGTCATTATACATTGATCCATCCACCCATTTACGTGAAGGTAGGTAGGGTTGTGTTTCACCTTCTTTGTTTTTAGCATATAGGGTAACTGGTGGAAAAACCCCAGGGATGGCACATGATGCCATAACAGCTGAGCGAATGAATACATTGGGAGATGAAATGGCATTTAACATCCTTGACTTTTGATAAGCTTCAGCAGGTGCCACAGAAATATTAATGCTTCTACCTGTCATCTCATAAGCTTCCTGAAAAGTAAGATCCGGAATCAACCTTTTCAGCGTGGTTTCAAGATTTTTAACAGTGATCGACCCCCTGCTTTTAAACATCCCTTCGAAGATGTCTGCTTCATTTCTAATTTCACCTTTTAGATTTTCTTTTTTAAAAAACCTAATCAGCCTCTCATCTGTATAGGTGCCAAGTAATGCTGCAAATATAGACCCCGCACTAGAGCCTGAAATGATCTTGGGAAGGAGTTGTTGCTCTATAATGGCTTTAAGGACACCCAGGTGAAAATTACCCAATTGTCCTCCTCCACTTAACATCAAGGCTGATCTCCCGTAACAATGACTTGCCCGGTGAAAAAAGTCAATCTTTTCTTCAAGACTAATCACAGGTTCTTTAACATGAGCAAGGTGCAACATGGCAGAAACAATTTCATCTACATACTCTATGATGAGATTTTTAGTTCCTGTTCTGGCCTTGGCGTGCAGTAAAGGATTACCCATTCCTCCCATATTGCCATGAATACCTTCATTCAAAACAAAAAGCAATCCCTGATCATCTTTTCGTTTTCTTAAAGATCTTATTTTGTTGAGCCTTCTTCTGATATCAACGTTATCGTAAAGATCACTTTCTTCCTGATCTCTCCATCTGATGAGGCCTTCCATACGGTCTTTATAATAAGCCCGTTTCAACCATTGATCATAGGATTCAATGGTTTTATCTTTTTCAAAAAATCTTCCAATAAGTTTCCCTACCATATCAATCGATATTGTCCCATTAACATAACACAATTCCGGGAATAAAAATTTTTTTTATGATACAAAAGCAAGAGGAATACTCAATTTATATTTCATTTATAAGATTAAAATCAACCAAAATATACATCCAAAGAATATTTGTAACCCATCATTCGTAACAGTCTGAATAATATTTACATCTTTATGACATGCTGAACTTTGACTTTTCAGATGAAGAGGGATGGATGGCCCGAACCATAGAAATCGCGAAACATAATTTCACACCCTATGGGTGTATTATCATAGATCCGGTATCCAATACATTTATTGAGCATGCTAA
The DNA here is from genome assembly GCA_013002995.1 of Saprospiraceae bacterium. Taxonomy (GTDB): domain Bacteria; phylum Bacteroidota; class Bacteroidia; order Chitinophagales; family Saprospiraceae; genus JABDLO01. The sequence goes on from JABDLO010000270.1 coordinate 1,934, forward strand.
TTCTGTAAGACAGGAAGGCAAGACCGCTCATGCTGAGATGAATGCATTGCGAAACCTAAAGCAATTAAAACATAAAGACCCAAAGGATTTAATTCTGTATTCCACTGGTGAGCCATGCCCTATGTGTATGGGAGCCATAATTTGGTCAGGGATAAGAACCATCCGATATGGAATGAGCATCGATGAAATATCTAAATTTCACAACCAAATTTCTGTTCCTTGTTCTGAAATTGCAGAACGTTCCTGGGTAGAAGTGGACATTAAAGGCGGCATCCTGGAAGGTCAATGCAAAAAACTATTTGAAAAGTTTGTCAGTAAACCTATCTAGCTTTATTCCGTTAAAGGAATATGAACATTTTATTTATTATCCTCCTGGGTGTACTTGTCAATCAAGACAACTCGCCCCTGAATACCTTCAAATGGAAGAATAGAATTCTGATTATTCAACAACAAGAAGAATTCTTTCAAACCATGAAAACCAAAGTTAAAGAACTAAAAGACAGGGATATGATTATTATCCATATTCAAGATGATCATTTGTATTCCTTCCCGCAATCTTTGAATTTAGATTCAAAAGAGGTGACCAACTATTTTGGTTTTGAAAAAAACAACTCATATGTTATCCTTATAGGAAAAGACGGGGGTATAAAACTAAACAAGGCTTCAACATCCTGCAACGAGATATTTGACTTGATCGACAGTATGCCGATGAGACAATCAGAGATGAGAAAAAAATCAGGGAAGTAATCTAGTTACCTTGTTCAATCAAAAAATTGCAATTTCCAAGAATGGTTATGTCACCCATATTTTCAATCAGGCTTCCTGTTCCTGCCATCGCATTGTTATCATAAATATCAACATTCTCAAGCGTCAGGGTTCCCATATTTCTGATACCTCTTCCTGAAGAAGCAGTTCCTGCTCTGATAATCAATCCTGCAATGTGCACATTTTTACCCTGGGCAATATCTAAAGCTCTAGACATCCCAGATGCTGAAATTCCTATGTTGTTTTCTTCAATTGACATGATGTCAATGGTATTATCTACTGCAATTGCTCCTGTGAGTAATAATATTTCTGTATTTTGAATAGAAGGATCGAAAGTGATCATCTGACCATCCACAGAATTTTCAACACAATGTCTTAAAGTACCCATTCCAGTGTCAGCCGTGCTGGTGACCATACATACACCCTCGTCTACTATTGATATATCATCTATGGTTATGTCAGATTGATATCCATTGCCAGTAATTGCTCTGAATCTCAGATTGATTATCTCTCCCACATGTTCAGATAATGAAACAGTCATAGTCTTCCACAACAAACCCTGATCACCTGTAATTGGTTGAATAATGTTTTCGTACCAAGTACCCTTAATCATGATGTCCAGATGTAGAATTCCCATATTGCCTCCTGACATGTGATAGGCAAATTTTAATTCAGGGGTTGTACTACCAGCCAAGTCAACACAAGGACTTAACAATATTGCTGTCCTTCCTGAACAAGCAGACGCCTCCGTATAAATGTAATTTCCTGAAGAAGTTCCTGGATTATAATCTGTCAACGGACCAGTGTTGGCTGAAGGTGTACCTCCAGAATCAACTCTGAAATCGATATCATCTTCACTTCCATTATCCATATTAACCCACCCATTGCTTAGTGTACAAACTGTAGTTCCACAATCACTGGATGTTCCACATCCGGCCATAGATTCAAAATCTTCATAATAAGGCAAGGTGTATGCTGTCTCATCAATATTGATAAAATTTGTCTTAATCACCTGATCTGATCCATTGGCATTGGTTGCTGTCAGAGAAACCGTATATGTTCCTAAGGCATAGAACTTGACTTGTGGGTTTTGAGAGTTAGGAGATGTACCTCCTTCATATGAATGAGTAGCCGGAGTAATCGTCCAGGCCCATGAGGTGGGATTATAAGCAGTATAATCAGTAAACGAGATCTCACTACCGACACATCCTTCTGTACTTGAAGCTTCAAAACAAGCAACAGGTGCTTCACTGCCATTATAGTACAAGGGCGTTTCCCATAACCCTCTTCCATAGGTCGCAGCCATTAGTTTACTTTTAGAAGGACAATCTTCTTCATAATATAATTCTAGCTCAAGAACTTCTGTATTAGGAAGAAAGTCACCATAAAAGATCCAATCAGTTAGTGTGTTATCCTTATAATAAACGCCTACATCCATTCCTACGTACATCGCATCCTGAGGATGATTAGGTACTAATGCAATGGTATTCAGGCTTATGTTGGGCAATGTTCCTGAAACATCAGCCCAAGAGTTGCCTCCATTAGTTGATTTGTAAATATTGTTGCTTAAGGCAATCCATAATATCTGAGGATTAGAATGATGCACCTCAATATCCTTGGGATATCCTCCAGCAGGTAAAGATCCATCAAGGTCTGTCCAGGTAGGGCTTCCGCTTAAGGCATTGGTACTTCTGTAGAAATTACTCCCACTATTTCTGGAAAAATATATGGTATTTGGATCTGAAGGAGCAATACCGATATCACGAATGGTTGCAGCGGTAGATAGGCCAGAAATTTTTGTCCACGTTACAGCATTGCTTGCGGCTGATTTACAATCTGTAGAATACCATAAGTTTTTATAACCTATAAACATGGCATTGGGATTGGTAGGATGCAATTTATATGGTGTCACCCATGCACCCGATTCTGTAATGCCATTGGTCCCATTATCAGCAATAGTAGAAAAGGAATTCCCTCCATTGGTAGATCTACGCATGTCACCGTAATACAATGCTCCATACATCACCTGATCATCAGTATAATCTACTATACACTCCATACCATCTCCACCGATCTCAGTACGCCACACTCCATTATCTATTAATGCAGTACCATTATCCTGAAATCCCGCTATTGTTAAATTTGGATCTAATGCTGATTGACCAATTTTGTAAATCTGAGAAATACCTAATCCGCTGCTGATTTCTGTAAAACTGGCAGCTCCATCCGTAGAATAGTGAATACCACCATCATGACCGGCAAATAGATGTCCAGTATGGGGGTTCCACTCCAATACATGCTAGTCTGCGTGAACGGCAGGGTTTCCTCCACTTCCTACCCAATGACTGACAATACTCCATGTTGTTCCTCCATCAAAAGACTCCCATAAATTAATTGCTCCGACAATGATATGGTTGACATCATTAGGATCACCTAGAGCTACCAGATCATACCATGCCTGACTCCCGCTGCCACCATTGGTATCGTAACCTAAGATATTAGGGCTGTTAGACCTTTGAGTAAAGGAAAAACCACTATTAGTTGATCGATATAATCCTTTAAAGCTACTATTGGTTCCTGCGAAAAGATATACATATTCAGGATTATCCGGAGATACAGCTATTGCTATCCTTGAAGACCCTGTAGGAACACCTGAGGTGATCTGAGTCCAGGAAGATCCGTTATCGGTAGATCTGAAATAGTCGTTACTACTGGCATAAATGATATTAGGGTCGCCTGGCTTGAAGGCAATATCTTTAAAATTCTCAACCCCAGAATAGGTGGCCGTCCAATTGGCACCTCCATCTATTGTTCGATATATTCTGCCATTGGCGGATGCGATCATGATATCAGGATTGCCCGGATGCATCAATATTTCGTAGACCGTGCGATTGCCCATTCCGCTATTCCACTGATGCCAATTATCTCCTCCATCAGTGGATCGCCATACTCCTCTACCTGGAGCATCACCTCCATCTCTATCTCCTGTTCCTATAAAAATGGTATTCGTATTGGTCGGATGAACAACGATACTTGAAACTCCCAGCCTGGTGAGGGCATTGGACTTATTGGTCCAGGTGTTGCCATAATCATTGCTTTCTATAAATCCACCTGCTGGAGATCCTACAAGGATTGTATTTGTTTCTGTCGGATGGAATGCAATCGCTGACACCCTCCCTACCCCATTGGGTTGTCCTGTTCCATTAAAAGGAAGATTTACCGGACCTACTTCAGACCATTGAGCTGTAACTGCTGAGGATCTATTGTTTAGGTTTTTACCTCGATAATAATCATGAAATTCAACTAATGTCCTTAATTGTCCTGACTGCCGTCCATCCTCAGAGACCCTGCTTTCCATAAAATGCCTCCATCTTTGGAATTGTTTATAGCCAGTTCCTTTTGTATTTTTGACATCTCGATTTCCCCACCATTTTTCAAAGGCAGCAACCGTCTCTTCAAACTGAGCATCAGGGTCTTGCATCATTTCTACCCAATTTTGAGAAAACATCTCTTGGGAGACAATGGCAATAAAGGCAGCAAGCAATAAAAATCGCTTGAAAAATTGCTTTTTCATAACAGTTTCATTCCAGGTTTTACATTCTACCACACTAAATTAGTACCAAGTGTCACGATTACGTGTACTTTCCTCCTTCGTATTGCATGAAGTGACGCATTACTTACTTAATTCAAGAACTGTTCCAGTAGTTAATCCGTGTATTCCCATGAGAGAATGGACATGAAGATCTGAGAACGGCGACCATTGGTTCCAGATAAGGACTCTCTTTTTCTGCCTTCTTCTTTAAAGCCTTCTGATTGATATAAATTATATGCCCTATGATTATCTTCAAAAACATCTAACCACAATCGATGGGCTTTTCGATGCTTAAATGACCACTCTTTAATCCAATTTAAGACCCATCTACCATATCCCTTACCTTTTTCCATTAAGGCGATCCTGCGGAATTCAATGCTATCATCTTCTTTTTCTGTATCAGCCAATATGATAAATCCAATGATCTGCTCTTCCTTAATCACCTTAAAATGGTACTCATCAGCTCTATTTAAGACTTCAATATGTCTTTCTCTGGAATAAGGGCAGATCCAATGAATATTCTCAGGATGAGATTCAATACTTTGGATGACCTTTAGGTCTGTCAGTTCAGTCGGTAGAATACTTATTGATGAAGACATGATTCTTAATCCTTTACCCTAAAATATTTAAATGGAACCTCTGATGCTGAACCTCCATCCGAAACTACCACAAAGACATGCATTTCATGGTCATCGATTTTCCTAAATGTTAATTGATCGAAGTACACCACCCTATCTCCAATTTCTACTAGAGGGAAATCCACTGTTTCATCCTTCTCTTCCCAACCTTTAAGATCACCATGAAAATGTTTTAGTTGCAGGGTGAGTGAATTTTCAACTTTCCTGATTGTACAAATCTCGTAGAAACTTACTTTGCCGTCATTGACCAATTTAAAGGATCCCATCATGGAATCACCCAGTGGTGGTGTCCAAACTTCCTCTACAATTCCACCGAATGCTTCTCCTTTCCAGTGGCCGGCAATCCAGGAAACCTGATCAAGAGTTGCATCAGGACTATGTCCATTAAGTTTTTTAGTATTCTGAGCTGAGATATGGGCAAATGTAAAGCTTAAAATAAGTACTATAATTAATCTCATTGTATTCAATGTTTTTAATAAGACGAATACATTTCCCTTGAAGGGGACAATTATAAATGCAAAAGAATTAAAGTGATCAGAGCAGGGATACCCTGAACAAAGAATATCCGCTTATCAGCACTGTACCATCCATACAACCCTGCTACAAGAACACAGCTTAAAAAGAAAATTGCTACATAAGCTGACCATACAGGATCCTTGATGAACAACGACCATATCAATCCTGCAGCAAGAAATCCATTGTATAATCCCTGGTTTGCTGCCATTGCTTTTGTCGGCTCAAATAAATCCTGAGGGAGCATCGTAAATACCTTCCTTGCACGAGTGGTCCAGGCAAACATTTCTAACCACAAAAAGTACAAATGCTCCAATGCTATGATACCTATCAGCACTTTTATCAATATGTCCATTGATTAATTTTCTATAATGATAACTAATATTGGGCTAAATATTCTAGATGCTTGTCTTTTAAGTAAGCAATATTCACATATTATATTTATCCTTAGATTCAAATAACGATTGATAAATGAAGATCTCATATAATTCTCCGGTCATTCTCACTTTTGCATTGATTTCAACTGCTGTTCTGTTGCTTGATCGCTTTACAGGTGCCAATATCATGCAGTATTTTCTGGTAGGAAATCATATCAACTGGACCAATCCTTTCTCCCTGGCCACACTGGTAACTCATGTATTGGGTCACGCTTCAATGGAACACTTATTAGGTAATATGACCTTCATACTTCTGTTAGGACCCATCGTAGAAGAAAAATATGGAAGTTCAAGGACTATTATCATGATCGTTATCACAGCTTTGATTACCGGCTTGCTTAACATCTTTTTCTTTAACACAGGATTATATGGAGCCAGTGGAATTGTGTTTATGTTGATATTGCTTGCTTCATTCACCAATAATAGAGATGGAGGAATACCGTTAACTTTCATTTTAGTGGCTATACTGTTTCTTGGTAAAGAAGTAATGCAGTCATTAAGTGCCGATCATGTTTCACAATTTGCCCACATCATCGGCGGATTATGTGGAAGTGCCTTCGGATTTGCTAAAAGGTAAATCAGCTTCCCTGTAATTTTTTATCTTGGGGATCCAATAATTGAAACCCAATATCATGCAAAGAACGATTGTAATACTCTTACTGGCATTTGTGTATTATGCCGGTATATCTCAAGACACTCCTACTCCTGATTATCGAATGGCAGAAAGATTTTCTCCTGCTAATCTTGAGAAGATGGTTTTCTCAACTTCTGTGGATCCCCACTGGTTAAAACACAGTGACCGATTCTGGTATTCTTACGAAACTTCCGAAGGTCGTAAATGGTACATTGTTGATCCTGTTCAAGGGAGTAAAAATGACCTATTCGATGTGGTGAAAGTAGCTGCTGAAATGTCTCGGCTGACTGGAGATCCATTTGACGCCAAGCATTTAAGTATCCAGAAACTCAAGTTCATCAATAAAGAAACAGCCCTCTCCTGGGAGGTGACGAGTAAGTTGGTAGAGGTAGATGAAGAAGATGAGGATGACATGGAGAAGGAAGAAGAATCGGAAGACAAAAAGAAAAAAAAGAAAAAGAAAGTGCCCAAAGTGTGGTACTTCGAGTATGACCTGGCTACTCAAACCTTGACCCTCAATGAAGAGAAAAAGAAAGAGAAAAAGAATCCTGATTGGGCTTCCATATCACCGGATTCCTCTTATGTTTTGTTTACCAGGGACCATAACCTTTATTGGATGGATTGGGAGAATTTCATGAAGGCCAAAAAAGATGATAAAGACTCTACCATTATCGAGCATCAATGGACCGAAGATGGTGAAGAAGATTATGCATACGGAGGTTTCAACCGAGGTGTGGATAATGTAGAAATGGAAGAAAATAAAGAAAAGCGAAAATCTGTAAGAGTCACCTGGTCTCCGAGTGGGAAGAAATTTGCGATGACCAGATCTGACAGTCGTAACGTTAAGGATCTCTGGGTACTTGATAATACTGCTGATCCGAGACCGCGATTGGAAACTTACAAGTATCACATGGCAGGAGAAAAAGAAGCTCCCATTGCCGAGATGCACTTGTTTGATTTTCCAAGTAAAAGTCAGATGAAAATAGAAGTAGACACTTTCAAAGATCAAAGTTTGTCCATTCTTTCAGCACCCTCACCAAAGACCAGTCGTGATGACGAGATGCGATGGAGGTATTGGTTATCGCCTGATGATTCAAGATTGTATTTCAATAGAACAAGTCGAGATCTGAAACGAATTGACGTCTGTTATGCTGACACAGAAACTGGCGAGGTAACCGTAATAATTGAAGAAAGACTCAATACATACATTGAAACTCGAACACTTGGCCTGGTAAATGGAGGAAAGGAATTCATCCACTGGTCAGAAAGAGATGGTTGGGCACACTTTTACCTTTATGATGCTCAAGGCAACATGATCCGACAAATTACCTCCGGACCATGGCATTGCCAGAACATCGAAGGAATAGATTCTGAGAATCGCGTTCTTTATTTCCGCGCCAATGGAAGGGAAGCAGGAGAAGATCCATATTACTATCACATGTATAAAGTCAACCTTGATGGATCCGGACTTCAGTTGTTGAATCCGGGAGATTATGATCACAGATCCAGCATCAATGACAAGAATTCCTTCATGGTAGATAATTTTAGCAGGGTAAATACAACACCAGTATCTGTTGTATATAATAATCGCGGACGTAAAGTAATGGATCTGGAAACAGCTGATCTGTCCTTACTTTTCCAATCCGGCTATCAATTCCCGGAGCCTTATACCGTTAAGGCTGATGATGGTATTACAGACCTTTACGGAGTAATGTATAAGCCCTTCAATTTTGATTCTACAATGAAATACCCATTGATAGAGTACGTATACCCGGGACCTCAAACAGAGGCAGTTGGTAAATACTTCTCAGCCAGGATGGATAGAACTGATCGTCTGGCCCAATTCGGTTTTATCGTGGTAACAATCGGAAATCGAGGTGGCCATCCTGCAAGATCAAAATGGTACCACAATTATGGCTATGGAAATCTTAGAGATTATGGATTGGCTGATAAAAAATATGCTGCTGAGCAGTTGGCCGATCGTCATGACTTTATCAATATCGATAAGGTAGGAATATTCGGTCATTCTGGTGGAGGCTTCATGTCAACAGCTGCTATGCTGGTTTATCCGGATTTCTTCAAAGCGGCTGTTTCCTCTTCAGGAAATCATGAGAATAATATTTACAATAGATGGTGGAGTGAAAAGCATCATGGAGTAAAAGAAGAAGTAAATGATAAAGGAGAAATTGTGTTTAAGTACGCGATTGATAAGAATCCAGATATTGCTAAGAATCTTAAAGGTAAGCTGTTAATTACAACAGGGGATATCGACAATAATGTACATCCTGCGGCCACTGTAAGAATGGCTGAGGCTCTGATAAAAGCCAATAAGCGATTCGATTACTTTGTGTTCCCTGGCCAACGTCATGGATATGGCAATATGAATGAATATTTCTTCTGGCTGCGAGGTGATTATTTCTGTGAACATTTACTCGGTAGTTCAGACACAAGCACGGACATCAAGGAGATGAATCGTGCCAAGCAGCAGAAAAAGTAAATGGATAAAACAGATCCTTCGATATTAATCGATATGGTCAATTGGCGCATGCCATTTGGTCGATTTAAAGGTAGACTCATATGCGACCTACCGATTGAATATTTATTATGGATGAAGGAAAGAGGATGGCCTAAAGGAAGGCTAGGAGTCTTGATGGCCAATGTCTGTGAGATGAAGTATAATGATCTGTACGATTTGATAAGGAATCTAAAGCATAATTTTAAAAGAGATTGAGACCTCGGGGCTTCGGGACCTCAAGAGACTTTCAAGATGACATCGCTTAAAGCGATGTCATCTTTATATATACAAACGCTGGAGCACGAATAAAATAGCGTGCTCTAGCCATTTGAATCAGGGACTTTAGTCCCTGTAAACATGTTATTAAAAGTATTGATCAAATAAACCAATATGGTAAATTCATAAGGATTTTATTTATAACCTTTCAATGAAGTCTCCTTTGGAATAAATGGACTGAAGTCCATTCTCCAGACGTGTGGACCACAGACTTTAGTCCCTGCATCTCAAGTCAATAATATTATACAGAAAAAAAATATCTCAGCAATACTTTAATCAATGAAATTAAACTAAAACCTTATGATTCGAGACTTTGAGACCTCTGAAAGATGACATCGCTTTAAGCGATGTCATCTTTATGTAGACAAACGCTGCAGCACGAATAAAATAGCGTGCTCCAGCCATTTGGATCAGGGACTTTAGTCCCTGAATTCCTAGTCCATAATAATCAACTTAGATACTAACATCATTTGACTTTACCCTCCTTCTCAACCTCTCCCCTTCCCCTAGTCTTATCATCTGACAACCTATCAATCATTGCTTTAGCCAGAAGATGATTTGTATCCAGCTGATATGCTTGCTCTGCCATAGCCTTTGCAAAAGCAATACTATCCATCAACTTATATACTGAAGCACGAGTAAAATAGCGTGCTGGCGCATTTTCATCCAATAGAGAATCTAGTTTATTAATCAGTATTCCTGATCGTCCAAAATTTCCAAGTTCCGCTTCCAATATCGCTTCATAGCTGACGAAGAATGGTATGGATTTATCTTTATCATCTGTGATCTTTTTTAGTGTGTCAATTGCCATTTGAGCTCCATATTTGTAGTGCAATATTTCAACATATTCAGCTTTCTCATAGATGGCATACGGATGAATGTTTAGGAACCTCTTATGATTTAATTCTGCGATGGAATCTTTATTGGCCCTCATTTCAGGAGTTATTTCCACTCCTCTATCTCTATAATTCAAAAAAGCAACAGAATTCATGTAGATTGCCAATAGCAACTCTACAGCTTCATCTTGAGGGGTGACCATAGATTCAATTTCACTAATGAGCTTTTCTCTCTCTTCAATCTTTCTGCTTATTCGGGCTACCAGAGCTTTCCCCAATGCAAACTCATCATCATTCCATGCAGCTTTCCTAAAAGCCAATTCAGATTTTGTCCACCTGCCTTCATCCATAATTTTCTTCCAGCCTTCCAGATAGTAATACCTGGCAGAATCACTTTCTGTACCGTAATTAAATGAAGATATGGAAGAATCAGAATCAATAGGTCCATTACATGAAATGAAACTGACTATAGTAAATAAAAATGATATTAATAAAATAGATTGCTTCATCTACTCAAATTAAATAAAGCAATCTATTATGCATAAATAAATGTTTCTTGTTTTGAGTATTGGATCAAATCACTGAATCCTACTAGATTCATCTTCTAATCCTGTACTTCTCTTTCTCGCAGCCTTCACTTCATTGCTACCGAAAGAATAACTTACATTGAAGACTACATTCCGGCTTTCCCAACCACCATTACCATCTATGTATAGATCGCCGAATCTTGTATCACCCCTCCAATTAGAAGTATAAAGAACATCATTGGCAGCAATCCTCATTGTAATCTTGTCATTATTAAATTTCTTCTGAACAGCCAGGTTCAGTGATCCAAGACTTCTGGTCTGATAGGTTCCTCCCCATACTGATGGAGAACTGAACCATCCAGATACCTCGAATCTGATTCCCTTTGGTAATCTGAAAGTATTCTGAGCATAAAGGCTCAATGTGTTCTGATCAATCGCAACAAACTTTTCATTTTCGGATTCAAAGGATGATCTGAATGCATTTACACTCATATAAACACTCCACCACTTAGCAGCATCGAACGGATAGCTGATCCCAAGATTGATCACCCTCTGATTGGCGATGTTTCTCTGCTGAAGGAAATTCCTGTTTGTTCCTAACGTATCAGTAATCTGGGCGAAAAAATCACTGATAAAGCTGTAGCTTACAGATGTTGTTAACCTATACTTGTATGTGTGAGCCAGCCTTACATTGTTAGTATATTGAGGTTGAAGAAATGGGTTTCCTTTCTGGAATGATAATTCATCCAGTTGACCTTCAAACGGATTTAATGATTGATAATTTGGTCGTTGAATTCTTCTACTGTAATTCAATGACCACATACTGGTATAATTAGGGGTAAAAGTCAATCCTCCGCTGGGAAATAAATTCAGGTAATTTCTTTTAACATTACTATCATCCAACTGTTGATTGCTTGTTAAATCTCCCTCTGAAATGGTCTGCTCAGCTCTTAACCCTAGTTGCAAATTAAACTTGCTCCACTTCTTATTATAATTGACATATGCAGCATTGATCTGTTCTGTGTATAGAAATCTATTACTTCTATCTTCATTCAATACATCTTGCTGATCCTGTACATCGAAGAAACTGAATGTATTATCTGTATCGACATAAGAAAATTTAGCTCCAAGTCCTATTTTCCCTCCTAGTCCATTGGTCGAATAATCAACTTTTGCGGTAATGACATCAATATCTGTAGGTGTTACCATTCTACTGTTCCTGGAAAAAAGAATGGCTTGTTCTGTTCCATCATAGTAAGTATTGGGTTGAAAATTGATCCTATCTCTTGAGAATCTACCATAATCCATATCTACTAATAATTCTTTTCCTAGGGTATCTGCATATCTATAATTGGCATTTAATCGCAGGTTGTAGTTTTCATTTTCTGAATCACTGCCAGCTATTAAGACTTGTTCAGGAGATGCCCCCGGATTGGTAATTATCGGTGTTCTTGTATCACCATCTGATGATCCAATATATAGATTACCGTCCAGCAAGAATCCAAATGTATGATTGTCTCCCTTAAACAAGTCAAGCCCAATTCTTCCATTGTGACTATTCCTATCTTCCAGGAATTCAGACCTGGAATCGTAATTTATTCCTGATTGAAATCTATTAAGATTAATGAAGTTCCAGCTTTGGCCTATGCTATTGCTATAATTACCATATGCATTGTAATTGCTTCCTCTATTATTGAGTG
>JABDLO010000271.1 GCA_013002995.1 Saprospiraceae bacterium
ACCCTGGATGCCATGGAAATCAGCACCTCGGTTATATAATGATCTGAGTCCATTGACTTACATGAATTGATCACCTTGACCAATTGATCATCAGTCAGTGATTTTTTTTCTGAAATCATTCCTATCACCTCTGTCTTGTAGTGATCAGAATCATATTGATCAATGACAGTAAAGATGAGATCCAGATTCTTATCCGTAAGATCCTGTCGCTTTATTAAGTCCCTGATCACGTCATTTCGATAATGGTCAGAATCCATATTATTGGTTACGATATCAGCCAGAAGATCAAGGTTAGAACCTGTAATCTTATGATCCATCAGGTACTTCACTACTTCAGAGGTATAATGGTCAGAATCAATATCATTTACCATCTGAAGTATCGTATTGATGTTATCTGTCGACAAGCCATCTTTGTTTAAAGCCCTTCTCAGAACTTCAGTTTTGTAATGATCTGAATCTATGTTTCTAGATGTACTGATGATGAGATCCAGGTTGCTCCCATTGAGCTTCCTGCTATCCATAATACTTGTTAGGATCTCTGTCATGTAGTGATCAGAATCCACTGTTCCAATGCTCTGTAAAAGGCTGTTCATCTGTGCATCTGTAATTTCAGCATCAGCAATTGCCCCCCTAAGTACTTCAGTCTTATAATGATCCGAGTCCATGTCATTGGTTGCATTGATATAGGCCGTCGTTGCCGAAGCGTTGGACAGAAATTTCTTCTGATGTCCTTTCAGTATTTCAGCTCTGTAGTGGTCTGAATCTATGGTACCTGTCACTTCAATGGCTTCAATCATTTCATTGTTAGATAGGTTTTTATCGAGGAGTAAGTCAAGGTAACCGGCAGTAACATAGTCACTGTCCATTTCCCTGATTTCACTGAGTACCCTGGAGGCTCCACCCTGAGCATACATTCTATCAACACGTCCTTCTGCCCCGATCATGGTGGATCTAAGCACTTCCTGCAATACTTCGGCTAACCATTGGCGCCCATCTGGCTCCCAATCCTGCTGTTTGCGTCCTACATAGTATTCTTTTATTAGTTTTCCGCTCCCATCAGCTTCTATATTGATCCTTCTTTTAGAGCCGAAACCTGATTTTTCGATTTCAATATATCCTCCACGAGATATATCTACAATATCAGTTTCATCATTGGAAATGGTAATTTCACCTTCATACTCTATGGAGAGTTTCCGATTGTTGTTTTCTACCTGAATGGTTGATTTCCCCTTATCGCTTCTTGAAATTCTGGTTTGAGCTTCAAGATCCTGAGGCAGGAATGCAAGGAGAAAAGAAAGGATTACAGCAACAATGGTTATAGGTTTAGTAATTTGTGGGTTCATTGTATTATTTAGTTTTAGATAAAGAATTAAAGTAACAATGACTCAAAAATGGGGTGTTAGGCAGGATTTTTAAAGTCCAATGTCATGAACGGGAGAATTTATGTCATGAATGGTAAGGTTTTAATAGAAATTCCTAATGATCTTATCAATTCATGAACATAGAATGTATTATGTTTAAGCCTATGCCTTTTAATATTTCTCATAAAACCAGGCGCAACATCTTCAGAATCATCCCTTTCGGAGTGATATGGTTGGTAGTAGGGACCTTATTCCTTTTTTCGGAGAGTGTGGCTACCGGAAATCAGAATAGAAATCCGGATACGGATATTACATTAACAGTGCCCATATTCATCTTTGCGAGTCTTGCAGTATTTATTGTGGGGATTGTCATGGGTATTATTGAAATGATTATTCTTGAGAGGAGGTTCAGCAGATATTCATTGACAAAAAAAATCATCTATAAGTCTCTCATATATATTGGTTTCATCATTGTTATTATTGGCATAACCTACCCTATTGCGGCAAGCATGGAATTGGGCATACCGATAACGAGTGGAGAAATCTGGGACAAAGCCTCTCTTTTCTTCTGGAGCCTCACTTTTGTTTCTACTATTGTCCAGACTTCATTTTCAATATTCTTATGTCTGGTCTATTCTGCGGTAAGTGAGAATCTCGGCCAGCATGTACTCTTCAATTTCTTCACCGGCAAGTACCACCAACCTGTTGTTGAAGAAAGGATATTCTTATTCATGGATTTGACCTCCTCTACAGCCATTGCGGAACAACTGGGCCATTACACCTACTTTGGATTATTGGATCTGTTTTACACTTCCATGTCTGATGCCATCATTGATCATCAAGGAGAAGTTTATGAATACATCGGTGATGAAGTGATTGTCACCTGGCCTCTGAAAAAAGGGGTGAGAAATGGCAACTGTATTAAATGCTTTTATGCCATAAAAAAGGCGATGAAAAGCAAAGAAGGAAAATTTATGGATCGGTATGGCATATTCCCTCACTTCAAAGGTGACATTCATGTGGGCGAGGTCACAACCGGGGAGATTGGTGCATTGAAGAAGGAAATCGTTTTTACCGGTGATGTCATGAATACGACCGCCAGGATTCAGTGGTTGTGTAAGACTTATGGATCTGATCTTCTGGTGTCAGGTGAATTAAGGGAGCTATTTATAGATCGGGAAGACATTCAATTTATTGAAAGAGATGAATCTGAATTAAGAGGGAAGAAAAAGTTGATCAAGGTATATGAGTGTAAGTTGAATTAATATTTCTGTGATCCAATGTTTCGCAAGTACAAGAAGAGTGCTTTGCATTGAAGAAATGCAAAAATCGGATTGTCTGATACAGATTTATGCAGATATAAAGAAGTTCGCAACAATTAGAGAAATGAATAAAAGAAAGATATATTTTTACAGCGCTCTGATTTTGACTTTAAGTGTAATTATATTTTTGGTTACTGGTTCTTCTTTACTTACAGTGGCATTGGATAGTGACAAATCAATTCCTTATGGAACTCTGATAACCTGGGCTGGAATGATTTCATTACCCTTAACGATGTATTGGGGAATTAAAGAGTTAAGAAAGCCATCGAGCAAACTGAACAGGATTCTCTCTGGATTCCTTAAAATCATTATCGTTTTAGGGATCCTTTGGGTTCCAATATCATATTTACTTGCAGGTAATCTTTCATTCTCATTTTCCGAAAAAGAAACATTTCAGGGCGGACAGGATGCAATGAGATGGTTTTGGCGCTTGAACTATGGAATTGGAATTGGAGCAATTTTGATAATATCAATATATTGGATTTCATTATTATTCAAAAAAGATAAAACTGTTACCAATAATGTATAAACGGCATTAAAACAACAGCTTTTACAAGACCTTAGTGCTTAATTAGGACTAACCAAAATAACCAATGATAAAATTCTTTAGAAAAATTAGACAAAAACTACTTTCTGAAAGCAAATTCAGTAAATATCTTATTTATGCTATAGGTGAGGTTATTCTTGTAGTCATAGGTATTCTAATAGCCATTCAACTTAACGATTTAAACGAAAATAATAAAGAACGTAAAAGGGAATTATCTTTTCTTCAAAAACTAAAAGATGATATCAATTTGGATATCCAAGATTTAGCATTGACAGACTCCCTTTTAGCGGTGTATCAATCCAATCAAGAAGAAGCATTGGAACTATTACTTAAGGTAAACTCAGTGAAAGACATAATGACCCTAGATTCGCTAATTGTTTTCGGATGGAATAATATAGCAGTAAATAGAAAGACCTATGATGAAATGCTTAATACTAGTGGTATTTATATTATTAAGAACAAAGACTTATTAAATAACTTAAGTGATTATTATGCTTTAATAGAAAAGTATCAACAATTTTTAAGAGAGATTAATGAGGACTCGCGCGAACATATCAAAACTCCCAATTTAGATCCCTTCGTTTTCTTAAGAAAGCATTATAGAAATCCATCGTTTGATATAAATAGACTTGATACGAGTTGGATTAGAAATTATAATTCACCTACTTATTTAGCCTTATCCAGATATTATAGCCATGCGATTGACGCTGTTAACGGTAACAAGCGACGTTATATCATAAAAATACTAAAAAACAGTAATGAATTGGCAGATGAAATTGAACTGGAAATAAGGAAAAAAGTATCAATAAATAACAAATGATTAAATTCTTTAGAAAAACTCGACAGAAATTACTTTCAGATGGAAAGACTGGCAAATACTTTAAATACGCCATTGGAGAAATACTATTAGTTGTCATAGGAATTTTGATTGCCTTACAAATCAATAACTGGAATTCGACCAGAAAAGCGTACAACCAAGAACTTGAGCTTTATTCTAAACTATTGATTGACGTTAATACCAATTTCAATAACATAGATTGGAAGAAAAATGAACTTAAGAATTTTCAAAATTTGTACTATCAAATTTTCAATGAATCAAGAGGAAAAGCAGAGTATGATCCAAACATGCATTACAACTTATTTTATTATGTTACCCAAGCTGAAGTCGATATATCAGAAAAACATAGTGCGTCGCTATCTCGCATAAGCAATGATAGCATCAGAGGACTACTTACTGAACTTATAAGGGCAGAAAAAGAGGTACGCGATGCATATAATGATTTTAATACCATAAAGAAAGAACGACTTATACCTTTTATTCATGAACACGGAATTGGCGACATTGAAACCGCTTTTAATGATCAACGTTATAATTTTTTGTCCCTCACTAACGTAAAGCTTATTGACCAT
>JABDLO010000284.1 GCA_013002995.1 Saprospiraceae bacterium
GTCTCAATCTGGGCCAACCTATATCCCCCTATGATATCAAATCTTTCTGACTCCTCACTCCCATATACAGAAGCAAGCAACTTAAGGAAGAAAGGATTCTCATCTCTTTCCGGAATATAGGTAAGCGATAATCCTCCCATTCCATTAACGAATTCATCTCTTTCTCCACCTTCGAATACAGAAGTCAGCCTCAACGCAAAATTGATCAACCCAAGAGCTGTACTCCGGTCCTGAGGTATAAACGTGTATTTGCTTAAATTGTAATTACCAAGTAAACCCAATTGAAGGTCCCTGGTAAAATCATATGTCAGGTAAGCCTGTATATCGGCAAATTCAGGTGCGTATTCTCCTTTGGTATCTAGAGACCCCAATAAGTAACTATTGGTCTTATACCTGGCTCCAATTAAGTATCTGAACCTATTGTATGCGTTGGCCCCAATTCTTTTACTTCCTTCAAGATGGGCAGATGCTCCAAGCAAACTGGCAGAAATACTACCCTTTGTTTCCTCAGGACGCTTGTAACTGATATCCAACACAGAAGACATCTTATCTCCATATTTGGCTTCAAAGCCTCCTGAAGAAAAAGACAAATCCCGGATTAGATCAATATTGGGGAATGTCAAACCTTCCTGTTGCCCACTTCTTATCAGTTGAGGACGGAATATTTCAAAGTCATTTACGTATACCAGGTTTTCATCATAATTACCTCCCCTTACATTGTATTGAGAACTCAATTCACCACCAGTCCCTGAAGAAGTACCTAATGCTATGGATGGTAATACACTTTCAAGGTTTCCTGTCGTAGTAGGCAGCCT
Organism: Saprospiraceae bacterium; assembly: GCA_013002995.1. Taxonomy (GTDB): domain Bacteria; phylum Bacteroidota; class Bacteroidia; order Chitinophagales; family Saprospiraceae; genus JABDLO01. Next base: position 816 of record JABDLO010000284.1, read on the forward strand.
TATTAATTCTGTAACTTCCTCTCTCACAACACCTACATCTTCAATCCTGCTTCCTCGTATGGTCACTTCAAGGTCTGACACTTCAGCTGAAAGCTTTACATTGACATTCCTCTTAGTTCCTGGCGCCATTCCTTCCAATTCCACTTCAACTGTCTCATACCCTATCCTTCTGATGATGATTTTGGTAGCCTGATCAGCAGGGATCTTTAAGGAATAATATCCATTCATGTCTGTTTCTACAGCATTGGAAGTAGATTCCTGAAAAACCGTTACAAAGTCAATTGGAATTCTTGTTTCAATATCCGTAATAATACCAAATACCGTCACATCCTGACCCCAAAGACAGGAAAATAATAGCATGCAGGTTACGAGAGACTTGAGTTTTTTAAGCATAAAAGTTCTTACGAGACCTACAACGATCCTTATGTGATTAAAGTGTGGGAATTGATTGATTTCAATTTCTTTATGGTATCTATGGGATCATCTGATTTGAAGACGCTACTACCAGCTACCAATACATCCGCTCCGGCATTTATAATGGCCTCGGCATTTTGCAAACCTACACCTCCATCAACCTCAATTAATGCAGTTCCATTGATCTCATCTATCATCTTTCTTAGTTTCTTAATTTTTAATATCGTCTGATAGATAAACTTCTGCCCTCCAAATCCTGGATTGACAGACATTACCAAAACCAAATCAACAGATTCAAGTATATCTTCAAGCAATTGAACTGGAGTGTGGGGATTGACCACAACCCCTGCTTTGATCCCATGATCCTTAATCTGTTGAATCGTTCTATGGAGATGATTACAAGCCTCATAGTGTACAGTGATCCAGGAAGCTCCTGCATCCACAAAAGCGTCAATGTAAAGCTCTGGCTTTTCAATCATTAGATGCACATCCAGAGGCTTTGTGGAGTGCTTGTGAGCTACTTTAGTGATAGCGGGACCATATGATATGTTTGGCACAAAATGGCCGTCCATAATATCAATATGGAGCCAATCTGCTTGAGAAGAGTTGATCATTTCAATATCCCTCTGGAGATTGCCAAAATCTGCTGCGAGTAAAGAGGGGGCAATAATGGGTTCTTTTGAATACATATTATCATTTGCTGTAAAGCGTAAAGATAAAATACCTGTGTAAATAATCAGGAGGCGTGCTCAATATTTAAAGATGAGGGGTCAAAACCTGTCATCTTAAGAAAAACCCTTGCTGTAGTAACTACATCTTTTTCACAATACTTGATAATACGATCGAGATCCTGGTCCTCGTAATATACCCTGGCAACCTGTGATCCATCAATATCATCCTTAGGTGATGCAATTCCCAGGCAATAAGCAAGCAGTCTCAAAGAAGTGTAATTCTTAAAATCTCCAAATTTCCACATATGTAGTGTATCTAAAAGATAGTTTAGCTCCCATGGTTTCTTATTACTTATATTTAACAACTTAGGAAATTCTATACCATTGATGATCATCCTCCTGCATATGAACGGAATATCAAACTCTTTAATGTTGTGCCCACAAAGGAAATCCTTGTTGGGGTTGTCAAAATGCTTATCCAGCAATGCACCAAATTCGGTAAGCAAATCCTTTTCATCACCTGAGAAAGATTTTACTCTTATGGCGATCCCGCTACCGACTTTTATATAGCCTACAGATATACAGATAATCTTAGCAAATTCCGCAAAAATACCGGATTTCATTTCATACATCTGATCCGGTTCAACTTCTTGATCGGAGTAATATCTGCTCATTGAAGATGATTTCAGATCCCACAGTTGCTTACCCTCATCTGATAATTCATGATAATGGGCATGAAAGGGCACAGTTTCTATGTCCAAAAAGAGGATATTGTCTAAATGTTTTCTACTAAATTTCATTTTACAGGGTTTTCACCTACTTTCTAAGGTAGTGGAATTCCACCAATTTTACGAGGATACAACCTACTTCCATAATAAATACTGATATTTGTATCGTTGACAGTAGCATAGTATGAATAGTAAATCTTCTTAACACCTAATTACAATGACAAGTAAAAATAATAGCAAAATTACAGCATGGGCAATAGTAGCCATCGTAGGTCTTCTTTTACTCAATGGATACCAATGGTTCAGCAACAACCAGATGAAGTCTCAAATGGACAAGCAACAGACAGAGATGATGGAAGTTGAAAGGATCCAGGCAGAACTAGAACAAGAATATCAAACAGCCCTTGAAAGTCTTGAAGATTTGAGGAGCAATAATAAAGAGCTCAATGATCTTATCGATAGTCAGAAAAGAGAGTTGACAGCTCAGAAAGAGAAAATTAATGGTTTGATATGGACGAAGAGAGAACTTGCTAAAGCCAAGGAGGAGATCAACAACCTGACCAATCAGGCAACATCATTTGTAGCTGAGATTAATAAGCTGAAGGAAGAAAATAAGTTCCTGGCTGATAATAATGAGAAACTCTCACAAGAAAAGCTTCTGCTTGCTGAATCTTATAGAAAAGAGCAGGAAATGACTGCAGAACTTGAAGAAGCAAGAAAAGTTCTTGCGGCTGAAAAAGAAAGGCTGGCAAGTACTAATGAAAACCTTTCCACAAAAGTAGACATGGCCAATGCAATAAAAATCAATTGGCTTGAAGTAAAAGGATTCGAAGTTAAGGATGATGGAAAGTTGAAAAAGAAATCCAAGGCAAAGGATATTGAAATGCTTAGAACTTGCATAAGAACTGAGACCAATATGGTTACATCCTCCGGAACAAAGGAATTCTTTGTAAGGCTAATTAATCCAGTGGGTGAGACTGTAACCGTTGAATCCAACGGAGGTGGTGTTCTAATCAACAAATTAGATGAGAGCCAGGTAAGATACACTTATTCAGGCTCAATGGAATACAATAATGAAGATACTGAAGGATGCCTTGATTGGACACTTTCAGACAGACTTCCTAAAGGTGAATATGATATTGAGATATATAATAATGGATTCCTTGTAGGAACCGGCAATTTTAAGTTGAAGTAAGATAAACTAAGAAATCATCATCGACAAAGGCATCAATCGCTTCCGTGGCATTGATGCCTTTGTCATTTAAGTAATTTCAACTCCACTTGAAATGATACATTTATTTTTGAACTTTACTCAAGATTGCAGGTTTAGAAGATGAATCAGAGCACATGAGAAAAGAGAATCCAATAGACAAGGATAAGATTGCAGAAACACCACACCTACTACCCTATGCTCACCATGTGGGAAGCGCCATAATAAGGCCTATAGACAAGGGAAAGGAAAAAGGGCTTTCTATGACTGCAATGTATCAACAGACTGATGTTCAACTCACTCAGATAAAAGAACAGGTTGAAACACTCATCAGACAAGCACAGGAAATCCATGATCGAATTGATATCTCCGAGAAGATATACAAAGCAGATGTTGGATTCCGTCCAATCATCGGTCGCACATACCATCTATATGAAAAAGAGGTAAACCAGTGGGTGATTTCAATGATCGCACCAGAAGAATGGGGTAAAAATCCACCTTACACCTTCCTTGCCACCGTCACCATGCTCGCTGATCATACCTGGGAGGTTCAGAAAAAATCTGATACTTACATGGATAGATTTAATGAGGAATAATAACTAGATTGGTCATTGCCTCAACTTATTAACCAGAAGATTGTTTTCAACTTATCATGATAGGATGGAGGTTTAGTCAATATTTGGATTCAGGAGATGCACAATCTCCTTTCGAGCGGTTGCTAAAGATATTTCAGGAGTTATTGATTCATACTTCAGGTGACGTTGAAGAATCGCTCTCCTGGCTTACAGAACTTGATAAGCAATATAACCTGACCACCCCTGATTACGGTATCGCTGATTTCATAGAAGATCTTAAAGATCGTGGATACATTCAGAGAAACAGGGACCAGGATGGAAGACCACTTGACTTTACTCCTACTAAAAAGATGGAGGTAGCATTAAGGCGACAGGCACTTGATGATATCTTCGACCAATTGAAAAAATCGAAAAAGGGAAACCACAATACAAGAACTGTGGGTCAGGGAGATGAGACAACTTCTGAACTAAGGCCATTTGAATTTGGAGATACTTTGGATAATATTGCCATTTCAGAATCATTGAAGAATGCTCAGATCAATCATGGTATTGATGATTTTATGCTTACAGAAAAAGACCTTGAGGTTCATGAAACTTACTTTCAATCACAGACCTCAACTGTCCTGATGATTGACATTTCCCATAGCATGATTCTATATGGTGAGGATCGAATCACACCAGCCAAGAAAGTTGCTATGGCCCTTGCAGAACTCATTACAACAAGGTACCCCAAAGACACGCTGGACATCATTGTTTTTGGTAATGATGCATGGCAGATCGAGATCAAAGACCTTCCATATCTGCAGGTAGGCCCCTATCATACCAATACAGTCGCCGGAATGGAACTGGCAATGGATATTTTGCGAAAGCGAAAAAACCCTAATAAACAGATCATGATGATCACAGATGGGAAGCCGACGTGTATAAAGAGAGGTAAGAAGTACTATAAAAATAGTTTTGGTCTGGACCAGAAGATCTTGAACAGAACTTTAAGCCTTGCAGTAAAATGCAGGAAGCTTCAGATCCCAATTACCACATTTATGATTGCCAGAGACCCTTACCTCGTGAGATTTGTGGATCAATTTACCAAAGCCAATAATGGAAAAGCTTTCTATTCCAGCCTTGACGGCCTCGGCGAGTTCATTTTTATGGATTACAAACAGAATAAAAGAAAAAGAAAAAACAGATAAAAGGTGGAAATAAATAATATCAAAAATGTAGAACAGCTCAAGGCTTCAGGATATAAAGCCCGGAGTATAAAAGAAGAGTTAAGAGACAACTTAATAGCACAATTGGGTAAGGGCATCAATCCATTTCCACAGATTATCGGATTTGAGGATACGGTAATCCCGGATATAGAAAGAGCCATTCTGTCGAGGCACAACATTCTACTGCTTGGACTCAGAGGGCAAGCTAAGACCAGAATAGCAAGGTTGCTTGTCAATCTACTTGATGAGTACATTCCGGTGTTAGATGGATGTGAATTGAATGATGACCCTTTAAATCCCATATCCCGTAAGGCAAAAGATATACTTATAGAAAAAGGAGATGAAGCACCAATCAACTGGCTTCACAGAGACAGTAGGTATGTTGAAAAACTTGCTACCCCGGATGTAAGTATAGCTGACCTCATAGGAGACGTGGATCCGATCAAAGCGGCTTCTTTGAAATTACCATACTCTGATGAAAGAGTAATCCATTACGGGTTGGTTCCTCATGCGCATCGTTCCATTTTCGTGATAAATGAGTTACCCGACTTGCAAGCAAGAATCCAGGTCTCCCTTTTCAATATACTTCAGGAAGGGGATCTACAGATAAGAGGATTTAAATTACGTCTTCCACTTGATGTGCAGTTTGTCTTCACTGCCAATCCGGAAGATTATACCAACAGGGGTTCCATCATCACTCCATTAAAAGACAGGATTGAAAGTCAGATCCTGACCCACTACCCTAAGACCATAGATATAGCTAAGAGAATTACCGCCCAGGAAGCAATTATTAAACCGGGTCAAGAAGTGATCTCCACACCACCTGCTATGGATGAGTTGATAGAAATGATCGCCTTTGAGGCCAGAAAAAGTGAACTCATTGATGAAAAAAGTGGAGTTTCAGCGAGGTTATCAATCTCTGCGAGAGAATTACTCCTGAGTACTGCTGAAAGACGGATGCTCATTAACAGGGAAAACTCAACCACCACTAGAATTACAGATCTTTGGGGAATTGTACCAGCTATAACCGGGAAAGTAGAGTTGGTCTACGAAGGTGAGCAGGAAGGCCCATACGGAGTAGCGATGGAATTATTCAATAAAGCGATTTCACAATTATTTCTTCAATTTTTCCCTAAGCCTGATGAATATGACAAAGGAGAGGAAAATGATCCATATGGCGTCATCAGGGC
>JABDLO010000314.1 GCA_013002995.1 Saprospiraceae bacterium
CAAAAAAGGAGCCCAAATTCATATCTGGGCTCCTTTTCATATCTTTTAACAAGATCTTTAACATGGCAGAGTCCCATCACTTTTGCTAAAAAAGTAATAGAAGTAAAAGCTGCTGCTAAAAGATCTGTGGTTGTTCATCTTTTCAATAATGAGGGACAAACATATAAGTTATTGTTGGGAAATGCAAATATTGTTTGATTCTGAGTATTTCAAAAGTCGTTTTCAGATTTATTGGAGTATTCCACTCACATATTATAAAACATAAATATACTTAGGTTCTAAAATCCCTAAAGCTCTATCAAACCACAATTACTCCTTCGTTTCTGCTGACTACACATTGATATTTACCTATTAATCATTTTGTACAATTTCTCTCGACTCCGGCATTTATCTTTAATGTAGATCATAAACCCTTTGGTTTAGTAGTCAATCCCCATGAAAACATCTTGATTTTTCAACTTAAATATTTAAACCATGCAAAAATTAACCTTTCTATTTGCCTTTCTGTTATTCCTCTCTTCCTGTTCAGAAGAAATGACCATTCAGGACTCAACAAGCAATAATACAATCGAAAATGTCACGCCTTCAACCACCATCCACCCTTCTATTACTTCCAGTAGTTGGTGGAATGGTCTTCCTGAATTCACAAGAGCATTACACACTGTTGAATTGACCTCAGAGAAAGAATCCATCACTTTCAAAGAATTACAAAATATCAAAAGAGAGAAAATTGAAGCTGTAAGAAACCTGACCGGCAATGTAAGGGGACCCAAGGTAAGCCCCGGATACCCTACACCCAATCCTGAAGGAGATGTAACATTAACTTCACAAGCCGATGTCGATGCATTCGGAGCATTTAAATTCAAGGAAATCACAGGGTTCTTAAACATCGATGACACCGATAGTCCGGACCCCATCTGTGATCTTTCTCCACTCTCTAAATTAAAGGAAGTAGGAAGCTATCTAATTATCAGTGCAAGCTGTGTCACAAACCTTGATGGATTATCCAAGATAAAGTCAGTAGGTAAGTTGGGTCCATTCGGATATATCGCCGTGCGTTGTGAAAATGTCACAGATATTAATGGAATTTCAGGAATAAAAACCATCACAGGCAGCATCAATATCATCAACAACATAAACCTTACTTCTCTAGGGTCAGCATTCAGTAACATTACTGCTGTAGAATCGGGTAAAACCACAGCCACTCTCACATCATTTTATGTCCTAAACATGTCCGGAAATATAGCATTGACCGACTTGGGTGGGCTAGGAAATCTTACCAAGGTCGAACGTAACTTTCTTTTCAGTGGTAATGATGCACTTACGGACCTGGATGGTTTTACCGCTCTTAACTTCATAGGTAACTTCATCAGTATAGCAGACAATGCCAGCCTACAGAATGTGAATAAACTTTCAGTTATTACTAATATAACCAATGGGCTCCTTGTTCAGGATAATCCTTCACTTACCGATTGTTGTGGATTATATAACCTTTTATGTTCCAATCCTCCGTTGTGTGACATTCCGGGGGCAGCAGCTGGATATATTATACTAAATAATGGAGCCGGTTGTACAGCTATTGATATCATTACAAATGGACCTTGCTAGATAATTAATAATTGAACATACCAAACAAATACCATAAGGATTCAGGGGAAGAACCCCCTGTCCTTAATGGTATTATTGATCTTCTAAAAATGAATGATACTTAGCAAGCGGTTAATTATCATAATGATGGCAAACTAATAATTCTTACCTCATGTTAATTCATTTGGGTAAAATGGTGGATAAGGATTTCTATTAACATGACTTCATTACCATTTAACTTAGGCGACATCACATCTTTATTTCTCCAGCCCACATACTTGACAATCACATCATTACAGAATTGCACATGTAAGCACGATCACTGATCCACTCTAAAAAGGAATAAAATGAAAAATCTATTTTATGCCTTCAAGAGTTCCGGGAACCACCTTTTCCTACTGACGGGAAAAAATTCTATGGTCTATTGTTTGTTTTTATGCCTTTTAGCAACACCCATATATAACCAGGCATTTATAACTACCTGGCAGACCAGTTTTCCAGGATCCTCCGGACCGACTTCCATTTCTATTCCCACGCATCCCGGCTATGAATACGATTACGATGTGGACTGGAACAATGATGGCTCCTATGAAGACCTAAACATAACCGGAGATATTACTCATGATTATAGAAAAACGGGTGTCTTTACCATACGCATAAGGGGAAAATTCCCGGCTATCTTTTTTAACAATTCCGGGGATAAACAGAAAATACTTAGCATTGAACAGTGGGGGTATATTGAATGGGCAACCATGACCAATGCCTTTTATGGGGCAAGCAACCTGAGATTAATTGCTCATGATAGCCCGGATCTTTCAAGAGTAAGCTCATTGATCAATATGTTCAGGGAAGCCACTTCACTCAATTCTGACTTGAGTTTATGGGACGTATCTAATATAATTACCATGCAAGGCATGTTGACCAATACCGGCTTGTCGATATCCAATTATGACAAGACATTAATTGGATGGGCTAGCCAGGGAATCACAGGTCTTGAATTGGGTGCCCATAATCTTTTATTCTGCCAGGGTGATGCTGCTAGAAATTACCTGGTAAGTAATCTGGGTTGGAACATCCAGGGTGATTCCTATGATTGCTCTTCCCTCCCCATCATACTTCTTACTTTTTCAACCCGGCTGACTAAGGATGACGAAGTGCTCCTTAAATGGGAGACCGCTTCTGAAGTAAACAATATGGGATTTGAAGTGAAAAGGTCTTCGGATTGTAAATGCTGGGATGTGATCGGTTATGTAGAAGGTTATGGGACCAAAGACCTGAATAGCCATTATACTCTTGTAGATGAGAACCCCAGTCCCGGTGTCAATTATTATGTCTTACGACAAATAGACCGCAATGGGGATGACACCTATTCTGATATCCGATCCGTTCATGTCGTCATGGATGATCAAATAAAAATTTACCCCAATCCAACAGGCGGAATTCTTCAGGTAATGGGTAAAGACATCAATGAGATTACAGTCTTTGACAGAACTGGACACCACGTCAAAAACTGTAAGTTGACTGATTCTTATATCGACATTTCTGAATTGCCAGTTGGAATATACATCATTGCAATTCATACCTCACATATGGTATTATATAAAAGGATTGTAAAGAATTGATGTAAGCTTTTCCACAAAAAAATTGAATGGAAAACAATCTTAAGGTATCGTCTAAAAAGAGTGGTTTATAAGCTCTATTTCTAATACGGGCCATTGCATCATCAATTCCATTTCGTTATTGATCTACCGTGCATTGAATTTTTTTATTAAAGCAGAGAGGCCTGGAGTTTTATTTGAATAGCACTAAAGATTTAACTACTTTCAGAACGCCCTTTATTTTAAATAGGATAGGGGTATAGTGATCATTAGTAACATTCAAACGAAAACCAATGAAAACCCTTCACTTACTTTTGTTGTTTGCCTGTGCTTGTATCGGAAACAACATCGTCTTCAGTCAGGAGACTTTTCCACGCAACGATGTGCTCGACAACAGGACAGAATCTTATGCATTTATTAATGCAACAATTGTTGTCGATTCCAAGACAACATTAAAAAATGCCACCCTCCTTATTAAAAAAGGAGTGATTGAAAACGTCGGAACCGGAATAGCCGTGCCTAAAGGATTTACATCAATAGACTTACAAGGAAAATACATTTATCCTTCCTTCATCGATCTACACACAAATTATGGTATTCCTGAAATGAAGCGTCAACGAGGCGGCGGTTTTGGAGGAGCTGAACAAATCCAGTCCAAAACCAAGGGAGCATACAATGCCAATGAAGCCATTAAAGCCCATTATAATGCTTCACAAGAATTTACGATTGATGCCAAGGCTGCCTCTACAATGAGAAGTCATGGTTTTGGAGCTGTACTCTCCTTTAAGGGTGATGGAATATCCAGAGGAACTTCTGCTTTTGTTTCTCTGGGAGAAGGTTTAGAAAATGAAGTGATGTTAAATGAAACAGCTGCTGCTCATTATTCTTTAAACAAAGGAAGCTCAAGGCAAAACTACCCCAGTTCAATGATGGGATATATCTCATTATTAAGGCAGACATATCTTGATGCAGAATGGTATGGTGCTCAATCTCCCAGACCATATACCGACAAGACCCTTGAAGCATGGATAAGTCAACAGCGGTTACCACAACTTTTTGATGCAGGAAACTGGTTGAATGTATTAAGAGCTGATAAAGTAGCTGATGAATTTTCAGTGAACTATATCATAAAAAGTGGAGGAGATTCATACAAGAGAATAAACGAAATAAAAGCAGCCAATGCATCCCTTATTGTTCCTGTGAGATTTCCTGATGCCTACGATGTTCAGGATCCCATTGATGCTGAAAGGGTTTCTCTTGCTGACATGAAACATTGGGAGCTTGCACCTACTAATCCGGGAGTGCTTGAGAAGAATGGGATCAATTTTGCATTAACCTCCAGTGGTAGTGGCGGTGACTTTTTATCCAATGTAAAAAAAGCAATCAAACATGGACTGAGTGAATCAGTCGCACTGGCATCGTTAACTTCAGTACCGGCAGCACTATTAGACATGCAGGACAGGATCGGCACGATAAAAAAAGGGCTGGTTGCCAATTTCCTTATCACATCAGGAGAAATATTCAAGGATAAAACGAAAATTCATGAAAACTGGATTCAGGGAAAACCTTATAGAATGAAGCCTCTCAATACATCTGAACATAGTGGAACTTATGTATTAAATATTGGAGGTAAAACATACCAAATGGAAATTAGTGGCGATCCGGGAAGTCAAAAAAGTGTTATTGTAATTGATGATTCTACTTCAGTAGACATACAATCAAAGTTTGACAATGATCTGATTACACTAGGTATAAAAGAAAACAAAAAGGATAAAGACATCATCAGATTGTCAGGATGGACAACAGCAAATGGATGGAAAGGCACTGGTCAACTTGTCGATGGAAGCTGGGTGAGTTGGGATGCAGTTCGATCAGGTGATATTGAATCTAAAGAAGGTGCCAAAAAAGGACGGCTTAATCCTGATCGATTGAAAGTGTCGGAAGGGGAGAATATGGGTTCTGTCATTTACCCCTTTGTTGCCTTTGGTAAAGAAACGCTGCCAACAACCCAGACTCTTCTTATCAAAAATGCTACGGTATGGACCAACGAGGAAGAAGGCATTCTGTCTTCAGCAGATGTTTTACTATCAGAAGGAAAAATTGCAAGAATAGGAAACAACTTGAGTGTATCAGGAGCCAAAATAATAGATGGCACCGGGAAGCACCTTACTAGTGGAATCATTGATGAGCATACTCATATCGGTGGCGGAGGTAATGACAGGGCGACCAATTCTTCAATGGTCCGCATTGGGGATCAGATTAACCCAGATCAAGTGAGCATCTACCGTACACTTGCTGGAGGTGTTACTGCTGCACAAGTTCTTCATGGATCTGCCAATCCTGTTGGAGGACAATCAGCGTTGATAAAACTCAGGTGGGGGGAATCACCTGAAAACATGAAAATTAAAGGAGCTGATGAGTTTATAAAATTTGCACTTGGAGAAAATGTAAAACGATCATCCAATTCCCAGTCTATAAGATACCCACAATCACGCATGGGTGTTGAACAGGTCTATGTGGATGGTTTTAATAATGCTTTGGAATATGAAAAAGAATGGAAGGCATATGAGATGTTAAGCCCTGCAATGAAAGAAAAGGCTGTCAAACCCAGACGCGATCTTGTAGACGAAGCCATGCTTGAAATTATAAATGGAGAGCGGTTTATTACTTGTCATTCTTATGTTCAGTCTGAGATCAATATGTTGATGAAGGTGGCTGATGATTTTAATTTCACCGTCAACACATTTACACATATACTGGAAGGATATAAAGTTGCAGATAAGATGAAAGAACACGGTGTAGCAGCTTCAACTTTTTCTGATTGGTGGAATTACAAATGGGAGGTAAGGTATGCCATTCCTTACAATGCTGCCATAATGCATAGGGAGGGAGTCCTTACTGCGATTAACTCAGATGATGCCAATATGGGAAGAAGACTCAACCAGGAGGCGGCTAAAACCATAAAGTATGGCGGCCTTTCTGAGGAAGATGCATGGAAAATGGTCACTTTAAATCCTGCCAAAATGCTCCACCTTGACGATCAGATGGGAAGCATTAAAGTAGGCAAAGATGCTGATGTAGTGCTTTGGACTGAACATCCACTATCTGTTTACGCTCGGGCAGAAAAAACAATCATCGATGGGAAGATCTATTTTGATATTGAAGAGGACAAAACAGTTCGTGAGAATATGAGGAAAGAGCGGGCAAGATTGATTCAAAAGATGAAAGATGCCAAGAAAAAAGGCAGCAGAATGCAAAAACCTAATTCTACCATGCAAATGCATTTCCATTGTGATGATGACTATGATTTAGGTATTCACAACCATGTTAAAAACTGATCAACCAATGAAAAACTTAATATATACTTTCGTCATACTCTTTTTTACGACTTCAATTATGTTGGCTCAGGTACCCATTCCTGCACCGGATCAAGATACACCAATATTGTTGACTGGAGCTACTGCTCACATAGGTGATGGTACTGTTATTTCTAATGCTATCATCGGATTTGATAAAGGCAAGTTAACCATTGTTGCTCAAGCTGGAAATACAGATACCGATATCAGTCAATATGAAGTCATTGATGTTGCAGGTAAGCACATCTACCCCGGATTTATCCTGCCCAATACGCAACTTGGCCTGGTAGAGGTCAATAGTCTTCGCGCGACAAATGATATGTCAGAAGAAGGAACCATTAATCCTAACGTCCGATCATTAATTGCCTATAATACCGATTCTGAAAACATCCCCACCATGAGGTTTAATGGAATTTTGTTGGCGGAAACAACACCTACCGGAGGTATTATTTCAGGGGTTTCATCAGTGATGGAAATGGAGGGCTGGAATTGGGAAGATGCAGTACATTCAGCTGACATTGCCATGCATTTGAATTGGCCACAAAAGATGAGGAGACAATTTGATTTTGCAACATTCACCATCTCTCAAACTCCAAATAAAAACTATAAAAAGGAAGTAGAAGGTTTACAAAAACACTTTGATGATGCCGTAGCTTATGGATCAATGGAAGGAAAGACCAGAAACCTTAAAATGGAAAAAATGCAAGGGCTGTTTAATGGATCAACGATCCTGATGATTCATGCATCAGGAGCAAAAGAGATTGTTGAATCTGTTAAAATGGCACAATCACATGGTGTGGATAAAATTGTAATAATCGCCGGTTCTTCAGCCTTGCATGTAAGTGAATTTCTCAAGGATAATGATATTGCAGTAGTAGTACCACCTGTTCATAGCCTCCCTTCCAGAGATGATGAAGACATTGACTTGCCTTATCGATTGCCGCACTTATTGACGGAGGCTGGAGTAACCGTTGCATTGTCACATAGAGGAATGCTCGCCAATGCGAGGAACCTTCCATTTTATGCCGGCACCGCTGCTGCATATGGAATGGATAAAGAGGATGCCCTTAAGACCATTACTTCCAATACTGCTGCTGTTCTGGGAATAGATGATAGAGTTGGGACGTTGAAAGTGGGTATGGATGCTACTTTATTTGTGTCGCAAGGTGATGCCCTGGACATCAGAACCAGTATTTTGACCCATGCATTCATCGGTGGTAAGAATGTTGTTTTGGACAATAAGCAACAGGCTCTTTATGATCGATATTCAGAAAAGTACGGACATAATAGAAATTAGCTTCAAGCCAAAATTATTTTTTCTTGTAGCAATATTCACTTATGAGGATTAAGCATTCATCCTCCATGCCACCTGAAGTGAATCCATCTAACCTTCAGAAGCAGGTGATGTCCACTTCCTTATGGAAAACCTAATTGAAGTTTTTCCGAAGCCTAAAAGAAGAAGACTTTAATGCCTTTTTATTCTTGATTGATCGAATTAATTTAATAGATGGCTAAAAGTTGATTCTCTTCAAAGAAAAATCATGTACATCAAGACTGCACTAAAATCGGGTTTATGCTTAGGAATTGCCCAGGTTGTAGGAACTCAGATATTAACATGGATGGGCCTCGGAACCTCTAATTGGTTCCCAATATTGATGAATATTCTCGTCATTGTATTTATTACATTGATGTTGAAGCAAATTAAGAAAGCACAAGGAGGAAAATTGAAATTTCTCAAGGCCTTGTTGCACATAGTAATAGCTATAGTTCTTGCTTTTTACATCTTTCAATTGTACATGTTCATTTATATCAATTACATTGATCCACAATGGGTGGAAAATACTGCATCCTCATGGAGTCAGACCATGGCTGACAATGGAGTAGAACAGGTTGATATCGATAAGAGGATTGATTTCTTTAAAAACTCATACAAGCCCCTCTCTATGTTTACCATTCAGGTCTTGAATTATGGCGTTCCTCAGATTGTTGTAGGAGCCATTGTATCTCTTTTCTTTGTATTAGGCAAAAAGAAAAATAGTTAGGAAGGTCCGCGTTATACAGAATTTTCGATACGAATATTGAAATGTTGAAAAAGTAAAATATCAAAAGATTCCTTATCGGATATCAACACTTCATGCACCCCTTCACCCGACTTGATCTTTAAATAATCATCGGTAAGTGTTATTCTACCGTCTTGTATAGGTCTCGTAATTAATTTATTTTGGGTAAAATAGGCTTGAGGACTTGTCTGTTGATAATGGCACATTTCTGCAAATTCCTGAAATGTCCTTTCTCTTAGGGTGAATATATATTCAGGGTTATAACCTTCTCCTTCAATCTTTTTGATCCTGATATATTCTTCATCGTAATCATCAACCATAAATTCCCCCCTAGGGTCTCGTTGAATGATGTCCATTTCAATAACGAGTGGGTGAAATGCGAATTCTCCATATCCCACATCTGTAATATAATCATCATCACCAATCCTTGCCACGATAACCAGATGATCATATTCTTTTCCATACCCATTCACCCTGCTGTGTACCCTGGCTGAAATCATTGTTACTTTGTATCCTAAGAATTTTAGTAATTCATAAAACAGTCCGTTCAGTTCATAACAGAATCCTCCTCTTTTCTTTTCAACTACTTTATGAAATATCCTGGGTATATCCAATATGATCTCTGTTCCATAGTGAATATCCAGGTTTTCAAATGGGACATTTAATTGATGAGTCTCCTGGAGTTCTTTCAGTGTGGCAAGAGTGGTTTCAAGACTGCCATGATAATTGATTCTTTCCAGATATTTATCCCAATTCATATTTTCCTGATCTTCCATCTACAATGTAGTGCAAAAATCAAAATTGTGACTTCATATTTTGCCCTGAGTCAGTGTTAACATCTCTTTTCAGATCTAATTGGTCTTCGTTAGTTTATATTGAATCATCTTAATGGTGATATTGTTTTGTGGTTATGAAAAGAATAGAGTCTGAGAAAATTAAGAGTAATGCAGCTTTCTATGCCGACCTTACCCGTTCCAATTGGAGCCCCATCATACAGCCCTCGGGCACTGGGGATGAATATTGGGACAAGCTTTTTCAATATTTCCCTGACCATCAACTTTTTTACGAAACTTTCGAGGGTGAATGGCTTGGTTTTGCCAATACCATCCCCATACATTACAATCAACCCTTGTCTGAATTACCTGAAGAAGGATGGGACTGGTTGCTTGAAAGAGGAATTAAAGGGTATGAAGACGGCATTTCACCCAATACCCTGGGTGGACTTCAGATTGGTGTCAATCCAAAATTCCGCGGAAAGGGATGGAGTAAGAAAATACTAGAACATGCTAAAAAATCAATGCAGGAATATGGTTATAAGCAGTTCATTTTGCCGATAAGGCCTACCTTAAAAGATCAACACCCGGAAGTACCTATGGAAGAATACATGACATGGATAAAAGATGAAAAGATTTATGACCCCTGGATAAGGACACACCTTAACGCAGGGGCTGAAATCATCA
>JABDLO010000317.1 GCA_013002995.1 Saprospiraceae bacterium
GAATTAATGAGGCAATGCCAGAGAATAGCATTTCAAATATGAATGTTGCTTTTCAAAAAATCATGGGACAGGGATTATGGATTATAATAGGATCAATGGTCGCATTCCTTGTTGGTCAGATCGTAGATGTATGGGTATTTCATGGAATTAAAAAAAGAACAGGAGAAAAAAAGGTGTGGCTCAGGGCTACCGGATCGACCTTGGTTTCTCAGTTCATTGACAGCTTTATTGTTTTATTCATAGCATTTTATATTGGTGCTGATTGGGACTTGATCAGAGTCCTTGCTATAGGAATGGTCAATTATTCATACAAGTTCTTGATGGCTGTGCTATTGACTCCTGCTATTTACCTGGCTCATTTTATTATTGATAATTACCTGGGAGAAGAAACTGCACATCAGATGAAAGAAGAAGCGGCATTAAGTGTAGGATGATTTAACATGAAGATGTACATTTGTAGTCATGGAAAGACAACTCACAGATACGATCATGATGATCAGACCTTCTAATTTTGGGTATAACCAGGAGACAGCTGAGGACAATGCATTTCAGTCTAATGATGGAGCAGAAAGTGTAGAGGAAATAGTTGAAATAGCCAAGGATGAGTTTGACAGATTTGTTGACACCTTATTAAATGAGGGTGTCAGAGTACATGTCATAGAGGATACTCCTGTACCGGTAAAAAATGATTCTGTTTTTCCTAATAACTGGATTTCATTTCATGAGAATGGATGGGTAATTACTTATCCTATGTTTTCCGAAATGAGGAGGCTTGAAAGAAGGGAAGATATTGTAGAAGATATGATGGCTCATTTTCAATTTAACAGAAGATATTCTTTTGAGCACTATGAAGAGAATGAGCTTTTCCTGGAAGGTACTGGCTCACTTGTTCTGGATAGAACTCACAAGATTGCATATGCTAGTTTAAGTGTCAGGACAGATGTTACAATCCTGGATAAATGGGCAGTCCTTACAGGATATAGGACCCAGATATTTCATGGCACTGATAAAACTGATCAACCCATTTATCATACTAATGTGTTAATGGCAATGGGTGATGAGTTTGTGGTAATATGTTTAGATACAATCAAGGATGACGAAGAGCGAAACAACATCATGGATTCGTTTGCCAGAACTGGTAAAGAAGTAATCCATATTTCATATGATCAAATGGAAGCTTACGCAGGTAACATGTTACAGTTAAATACCCCTGGCGGTTCCATAATTGTAATGTCCACTCAGGCCTACAACTCTCTTACAGACGATCAAATCATTAAAATCTCTCAATATTCTAAGATTGTCCACTCTAATATTCCGGTGATTGAGAAGTATGGAGGAGGCAGCGTCAGATGCATGATGGCGGAAGTATTTTACCCCGTTTCCTAATTATTTTGCGTTCAATAAAAGATCTTCCAAATCATATAAGGTCTTCTCTCCTGATTACACATGGTATACTTTGAATATATTTTTATTTCGCAATTTTTATTGCGTTAATTTAGTGTTGGTTACAAATTAATAATTTATTTATATAGAATTAATAAATACATGTGGCTTTTGCTTAATTTTGCGGTGACTAAAACTAACACACACATCTTATGAAAAAATTTTACTTTCTATTCACAATGATGTTCTTATCATTTTCTGTCATTGGGCAGGGTACAGTTATGGGAACATTAATTGATGCATCTAACAATGAACCATTGATAGGAGCATCAGTATTCGAGAAAGGAACCTCAAATGGAACTATCACTGATTTAGATGGAAAATTTTCACTTGATGTATCTAATAGTTCAGGTACATTAGTGCTTTCTTTCCTAGGCTACTCTTCTAAAGAAATTGCTTTCTCCAGCGGTAATATGAATATTGGAGAGGTTACTCTTAATGTTGATAACCTGATACTTGATGAAGTAGTTGTAACAGGTGTTATGGACATTGTTAAAGACAGGAGGACTCCTGTTGCAGTTTCAACCATTGGATTGAAAGAGATCCAGATGAAGGCTGTCGGAAATGTTGAATTTCCGGAAGCAATGAAAAACACACCTTCAATTTATGTTTCTAATCAGACAGGATTTGGTGACTCACAGATGTTTACCAGAGGATTTAACCAGATCAATACAGCCTTCCTTTTAAATGGACAGCCTATCAATGGTATGGAAGATGGAAGAATGTACTGGTCCAACTGGTCTGGAATGTCTGATGTTGCATCAGCAATTCAGGTTCAGAGAGGTCTTGGTTCATCCAAACTTGCAATTTCATCAGTTGGAGGAACAATCAATATTGTTACTAAAACAACCGATCTTGAAGAAAATGGATATGTAAGAAGCATGTTTGGTAATGATGGTTACCTTAAAGGTACTGTTAGTTACAGCTCAGGCTTAAAAGGCAAGTGGGCATACGCTGTTCTTCTTGACCATTGGCAAGCCAACGCAAAATGGGCAGATGGAACATTCGGACAGGGACAGAACTATTTCTTCTCCGTAGGTTTCAAGCCTAATGAAAACCACAGTTTCAATTTTCTTGTAACAGGTGCTCCACAAAATCACGGTCAGAGATGGTCACAGTCTTTAGAGACACTGGAAGAAACTCCTAAATTCAACCAGCATTGGGGAGAATACCAGGGAGATGATCAATTTTCTGAAAGATTCAATTACTATCATAAACCAGTTATTAATTTAAACTGGGATTGGCAGATATCTAATAAATCTTCATTGTCATCTGTATTGTATGCTTCCTTCGGTAGAGGGGGTGGAACAGGAAACTATGGTTCAAGTAGAAACAGAGTAAGAACTGATGATGGTCAGATTGACTGGGATGCTATTCAAGCAAATAATGAAGCAGATAGCGATGGTATCGGTTCCTTCGGAAGTAACTACGCAAGAAGAGCCAGTGTAAACAATCACCAATGGTTCGGAAATGTAACACACTATAAAACCAAATTAAGCGATTTAGTTACCTTGTCTGGTGGAGTTGACTTTAGATTTTATACTGGAGATCACTTCAGACAATTGGTGAATCTATTTGGATTGGACGGGTACCAGGATTCATTCCGTCATGCAACCAGAGGATCTGATTATGTTGTTACAGAGACATACAAAGCCAATCCATGGAGTTCATTATCTAATTTTGCTCCTGAAGATCAAAGAATTGCTTATGACTACTCTGAAGATATCAACTACCAGGGTGTATTTGGACAATTAGAATATGCAAAATTGGAAGGTGTTACCGCATTCATTCAAGCTGCAGCATCTAACCAATCTTACCAAAGAATGGGTAGATGGTCAGACATTGGTGAGTCAGAGAAAGTGAGTAAAGTTGGATACAATGTAAAAGGTGGAGCTTCTTACTCTCTTGATTTATCTAACACAGTATTCTTCAACGCTGGATACTACTCAAGACAACCATTCCTTGATAATATTTTCAATAACATCAGATATTCCAATGATTTAATTGCTGATGGAAATATTGAGAATGAGTCCGTAATTGGTTATGAGCTTGGTTACAAATACTTTAAAGATAATTTCCAGGCCAATATCAACCTTTACAATACTTCTTGGGGAAATAGATCATTGGTTAATATTTTCACGAATGATAATGGTACAGAAGATAATGAAGATGATGATTTCACACAAAGAACTGTTGAAAGAGGAATTAAGCAAGTGCATAAAGGAATTGAAGTAGACCTTGAATATAGATTGGAAAAATTGACCATAAAGGGTTACACTTCTATAGGAGATTGGAAATTCTCTGAGATTGAAAGTGTTCAATCATTTAATGATGATACTGGTGAATTACTTGAAGAAGTTGCTGGTGAAGACCTTTCAGATATTCATGTTCCTAATGCTCCTCAAACCTCTTTCGGTATTGGAGCTAATTATGAAATAGCACAGGGTTTCTCACTATGGGCTGATTGGAACTTCTACGACAGGATTTTCAGTAATTTTGAAGCTGGTGGTGAAAGCTTCCTAAGAGAAGAGATCGGAACATTAGACTCCTACACACTTCTTGATGGTGGAGCTTCATATAGATTTGACCTAGGGGAAAATCCTTTAACTGTAAGATTTAATGTTTATAACATTTTAGATAAATTTTACATCAACCAGACGGATAGATTTGGTTTCTTAAACGGAAACGGATTAACCTGGAATACTTCAGTGAAGTTTGAATTCTAATTTAAACTAATCAAATTAATATAGAAGAGGCTGTTCAATGGTGTTGAGCAGCCTCTTTTTAGTTGATGCCGTCATAATACACATCTTATGGGATATCATTAGGGGTTATTCCCTAATTCTTAAAAAGAAACATCCAGATCGATGTTCATAGATGTCGTTTTCATATATTTATAATTCTTAAATATTTAATGTTTCAATCCAGATATATGAAAAATCTTTACTCTACTGCTATTCTATTTTTATTTGCATTTGGCCTTCAGAGTCAGATCGTGATTACTGAAATTATGTATAATCCTCCTGAAGGTGGATCTGATTCGCTTGAATACTTAGAGATTTATAATGAATCAACATCTACTATCAATTTAAATGGTTGGCAGCTATCAGGAGTAACATATACTTTTGGTGAAGTATCGATTAATCCTGATGAATATTTGGTTGTAGCAGTTGATAGTGCTGCAATGAGAAGAAATTTTGGAATAACCACTTTAGAATGGTCCGGTGGTGCACTAAGTAATGGTGGAGAGCTTGTGACAATATCTAATGATGTAGGGGCAATTGTTTCTATGGTTGATTTTGATGTTGAAAATGGATGGCCTACTTCTGACGATGGCACAGATGGTGAAGGCTCTTCAATAGAGTTATGTGATCCAAGTGCTGATAATACGAATCCTGCAAATTGGCAAGCATCTCAAAATGATCTGGGTTTTATGATCAATGGAAGAATTGTTAAAGGTACTCCCGGGACACCTTCTACATTTGATTGCCCGAGTATGGCTGATGTTGTGGTTGAGGTATCGAGTTTTGAATTTACTCCTAAAGATATCACCATCAACAAAGGAGAAACTGTGAGATGGGAAAACAAAGGAGGTACCCACAATGTAAATGGCCAACAATCCGTGTATCCGGATAATCCTGATTCCTTCTTTTCTGGAAACCCTTCAGGAGAAGCCTGGATTTATGAATATACATTTGACATTCCCGGATTTTATGATTATCAATGTGATCCACATGTCGCACAGAATATGTTTGGGACAATTACTGTACTTGATCCTGCAGATGCCTTACCTAAATTAGTGATTACAGAAATCATGTACAATGATCCTGCTATGGTTGATAGTCTGGAATTCATTGAATTATATAATAATGATGATGATGCTATTGATCTTGCTGGGTTCAGTTTTGACACTGGTCCTCAGTTTACCTTCCCTAATATGATGTTGCCGGCAGGAGATTTTATGATCATTGCTCAGGATAGTGCGACGTTTAAAAAATACTTTGGGATAGACGCTTTTCAATATGAATCAGGCGGTTTAGGTTCTGATGGAGATGTGATACTTATTGTCAATTCAGTAGGTGATACTATCGATGTCTTGAGCTACACAGATAGAGCCCCATGGCCAGATCAGGCAGATGGACAGGGATTTTCATTGATTTTGTGTGATCCTGATGCTGACAATTCAATGGCTGAAAATTGGGGTGCGGCAACCTTCCCAACAGGTTTTAACTATGAAGGTGTTTCAATTTTTGCAGATCCTGGTGATCTGTCTTATTGTCTTAAAACCATTGATGAAGCAAGCATTACTGATGCAGATGGTGTTTCAACCATGGAAGGGAATAGAG
>JABDLO010000486.1 GCA_013002995.1 Saprospiraceae bacterium
AATTGCTGAAATGAGCATGCTTCTTCATCGTCCTTAAGCAGGATGCTCTGCCACAGACCGAAGCCCAAAGGTTTAGTTATATCTGTGTCATCATCATAAGCAACCAATCCTATATTCAGGTCTGGCACCAAAAGGTAAGAACCCAGTAGTTCAATCAACTCCTCAATCAATGAAGGATCGTCCAGAACATCATTTTTTAACAACAGATTCTTTATCATTGATTCTTGTCTCTCTCTCGTTACATCAAGTAGATTTAAAATTCCTACTCCTTCGAATACATAAGACTTAGGTGGAATCTTTTCCATCCACAAATCAACATCATTGAGATTGCTCTTAAGCAGCTCAATTTCATCCGGTGTCAGTGAAGGTGCCTCAGGTGTAGGAACCAGTCTCGCAAAATCTGCATTGATAAGGGATCGGAAATACCTGGTGATCCCAGTCTCCTGATCTTTGATCTTAAAATGATATAACTTAGCAAAATCAATTCCTGCACCATACATCATATTTAATATCATTATACAAGCACCTATATAAGGGTTTGCACTCTCATCCACTTCAAACTGTATATTGCTCTTATCTCCTGCAGATTGAAGGATTTTCGTAAGCCTTGCAGTAGGATTGAAGATACATTCTGCGAAAGGTAGAATGATACCCTTAATTTCATTATTTGTCAGAATCTCAGGAAAGACAGGTTGCATCAATTCTTCAATATCATCGAGGTGATTCATTACAAATGAAAGATCGGGAAATGGCTTGGTAAGCACCCCTTCTTCCTTAATTCTCTTCAGCGTTTTGGTATATCCATCAGAGATCCGCATGGTGCCATCTTGTAACACACTATCCATATGTTTAATGAATGGCCCGAAGTTAAAATTTATATCCAGTGGAAGTAACTGAGATCCTGAATCAAGTGGAATGTCGTAGTAAAAGATTTTTTTCATAAGCTTGATTGCTTTCAATTGTAATACTTAAAGCAAATATTATGCAGGAAAAGTTTTACTTCTCCCTGTTTATTTCTAACAAATTAGATTCTTCCAATGATTTTCTCTACCAGATCACAAAATTTAGGTGATGCATCCCCCACAACTTTGATCACATCTTCCAGAGATGTTTCCTTTATCCTTTCTGGTGGATAACATACATTAGACACCAGTGAGAGCACTAGAACAGGCATCTCACAGTGCTTGGCAACAATGACTTCAGGCACTGTTGACATCCCTACCATATCGCCGCCAATATTGTGCAGATAGACATATTCTGCAGGAGTCTCGAGGGTAGGTCCTTGAAAGCCTACATATACCCCTTCTTCAAGGCTGTAATTCATTTCTTCAGCCGAGGATAAAGCTACTTTCCTTAAACCAAGATCATAAGCTTCCTTCATATCCGGAAACCTTACACCCAGGCGGTCATCATTTTTTCCTCTCAAAGGATGGTCCGGTATCAAATTAATATGGTCTTTGAGTAATACAATCTGTCCATTGGTATAATTCGGATTGATACCTCCTGAGGCATTGGAAATAATCATTTGCTTAATGCCAAGTGCTTTCATTACCCTTACGGGAAATGTAATCTCCTGGCTTGAATAACCTTCATAGTAGTGAAATCTTCCACTCATGACAAGGATACATTTGCCGCTAAGGCGACCCAGAATCAATGCCCCTTTATGACTCTTAACAGTGGAAACCGGAAAATGTGGAATCTTCCTATACGGTATGGATTGAATCACTTCCATCCTGTCAACCAATCCTCCAAGTCCTGTACCCAGGATTACTCCCGTCTCTGGCTTATCTTTGAATTCTTCTGATAAGTATTTCTGAGCTTCAATGATTTTATCGTATAAGTCAGTCATCATTTTTAATTAATGACTGTAAAGTAAAACAATAGTAGATAATAATAATTTACATTTGTAGGTTTTCAACAAATGGAGTTAAGCTTGCAACTGGATAAAACATATACTGAAGAGGATTATATTGAAATCATAGGTGCCAGGGAGAACAACCTGAAAAATGTCAATGTCAGGATCCCGCGTAATAAACTGGTAGTTATAACCGGAATCAGTGGTAGTGGGAAGTCTTCTCTTGCCTTCGACACCTTGTATGCTGAAGGACAGAGAAGGTATATGGAGACCTTCTCTTCATATGCAAGACAATTCCTGGGAAATATGGATCGTCCGGAAGTTGAAAAAATTGAAGGATTGAGTCCGGTGATATCGATCGAGCAGAAAACAACTGCCTGGAATCCAAGATCGACCGTCGGAACTACTACAGAAATTTATGATTTTTTAAGGTTGTTGTATGCAAGGATCGGAGAAGCTTATTCTCATATATCCGGCAAAAAAATGGTGAAGTGGACCGAAGCTCAGATCCTGGAGCACATCAACAAAAACTATGCGGGTAAAAAAATTGCCATCCTTGCGCCATTGGTCAGAGCCAGAAAAGGTCATTACAGAGAGTTATTCGAGCAGATGCGTAAGAAAGGCTACACCAAGGTAAGGGTCAACAAGGAAATCATTGACCTCGTACCTAAGTTACAGCTCGACCGTTATAAAACACATGATATAGAACTGGTCATAGACCGGATTAAAGTTCAGGATGATAGAATTGACAGATTGAATGCATCGCTGAATACAGCATTCAAGATGGGTAATGATTTCATATATATATTGGTAGATGGTACTGGTGAATTAGTTCCATTCAGTAAGCACCTGATGGATGCAGAGAGTGGCATCAGTTATGAAGAACCTTCTCCCAATACATTTTCATTCAATAGCCCTTACGGAACCTGTCCTGATTGCAGAGGGCTTGGGTTCATCAATAAGGTGGATATGGAAAAACTGATCCCTGATTATTCTAAGTCTATCAATGATGCAGGGATCAAAGCATTCGGGGAGGTGAGGGACAATATGACCTTCAAGCAATTGCGGGCCATCTCCAAGAAGCACAAATTTACATTTGCA
Organism: Saprospiraceae bacterium; assembly: GCA_013002995.1. GTDB lineage: Bacteria > Bacteroidota > Bacteroidia > Chitinophagales > Saprospiraceae > JABDLO01. The sequence goes on from JABDLO010000486.1 coordinate 2,957, forward strand.
ACTCCGATTAAGGAAATTCCTGAAAAGGCGCTGGATATCATATTGCATGGTGGTGATGAGAGCTTTAATGTTGATCTTAGATTCACTAAGCATGATTTTAATTACAACCTGGCTTATGAAGGCATTGTAAATATGCTTGAGCGTTGGTATCAGGACACCACAAGTGAGAAGATCCGAAACTGGGCTGAAGAGTTTATGTCTATTGTGAAGTGTCCCAGTTGTGAAGGATATCGATTGAAGAAAGAATCTCTTCACTTCAAACTGGGAGAGAAGCACATCGGTCAATTGGCGGAGATGGACCTCGATGATATGTGGGAATGGTTCTCAACCATTGAGGAAAAACTTAATAAGAAGCAAAACGCCATTGCCCGGGATATCATCAAGGAGATCAGGTTGAGGCTTGGTTTTCTGCTAAAGGTAGGACTTAACTACCTTAACCTTAATCGGCCGACAAGGACTTTATCAGGTGGCGAATCTCAACGTACAAGGCTTGCCACCCAGATCGGATCTCAGCTTACAGGGATTACCTACATCATGGATGAGCCAAGTATCGGTCTTCATCAGAGAGATAATCAGCGATTAATAGAGGCATTAAAAAATCTTACTTTCATCGGCAATACGGTAGTTGTTGTAGAACACGATAAGGATATCATGTTGTCTTCTGATTATCTTCTGGACCTCGGACCGGGTGCCGGATCACACGGAGGAGAAATTGTAGCGGAAGGTCATCCGGACCACTTTGTCAATGACGGAAGTGTTACTGCTGCTTACCTTAATCGACTGAAGGTGATAGAGGTTCCACAGAAAAGGAGGAAAGGCAATGGGAAAAAACTGGTGTTGAAAGGGGCCTCTGGTAACAATCTGAAAGATGTAGATCTTACCGTCCCACTCGGAAAACTGATCTGCGTCACGGGAGTTTCAGGATCAGGTAAGTCATCTCTTATCAATGAAACATTATATCCCATCCTTCGAAGCCATTTCTATAGAAGCAGTCAGAGACCACTGCCATACAAAAACATTTCAGGACTTGAGCACATCGATAAGGTTATAGAAATCGACCAAAGTCCAATAGGCCGTACCCCAAGATCCAATCCCGCTACCTATACTGGGGTCTTTACGGATATAAGAAAGATCTATTCTAATCTTCCTGAGGCCAAGATCAGGGGTTATAAACCCGGAAGGTTTTCATTCAATGTGAAAGGAGGGCGGTGTGAAGTATGTCAGGGTGCAGGTAAGAAAGTAATTGAAATGAATTTCCTGCCTGATGTATTGGTTGATTGTGAGAATTGTATGGGCAAGAGGTACAACCGTGAAACACTGGAGATCATCTATAAAGGAAAATCAATATCTGATGTATTGAGCATGAGTGTAGAAGAGGCAGTAAAGTTTTTTGAAAGCATCCCTTCGATATATCGAAAGCTGAAGACACTGGATAGCGTCGGACTTGGATATATAACACTGGGACAACAAGCTACAACCCTTTCCGGAGGGGAAGCACAAAGGGTGAAGTTATCTGAAGAACTGGCAAAAAGAGATACAGGAAATACACTGTACATTCTTGACGAGCCTACTACTGGCTTACACTTCCAGGATATAGAACACCTATTGCATGTTATTGAAAGACTCGTAGACAAGGGAAATACCGTTATCATCATTGAACATAATATGGATGTCATCAAAATGGCAGATCATATTATTGATATTGGTCCTGAAGGAGGTGTCAACGGTGGAAAGATTGTTTATAAAGGTACACCTGAAAACCTGGTCAAGAAAGACAAGGACAATCACACCAGTCGATTTCTAAAAGAAGAATTAGTATAACACCGTAAGGTGAACTAGCTTACTTAATTTTATTAGTCAGACAAGTTGGATAAAAATCAAATGCTCAATTCTATGAGCCAAAAAAAGTGGTGCACCAGCATAAGCACGGCACACCACCAGAATATGAGAATTAAAACTTACTTTACCATATTTATATAATACACCTAAGTCCTGAATTTGAACTTTTTGGGGGTTGACTAATACACTACACTCTGATATAAATTTAGCACAAAAGATGGAATTGTTCCAGAATTTTAATTGATAGGAGAAAAAATGTCACCTATTTGCTAAAAGCCAGAAGGGAAAACTCTGGTTGAGCTTTCCCTTCTGGGTAATTCCTAATATATAATTGATCTCGGCCCAGAACAAAAAACCTACCATCGTCATCATAATTTTTCACCAGACAATACAACTGAATACATCAGTTGCGGCTTCAGGGTCGGTCATAGAGGTTAAAAAAAGGTGTATAAGACTGAGAATCTTTATACACCTTCGAATATGAGAATTAAAACTATCTATGTAAAACTTAAAAACTTAGTTAGACACTCTCGTCTAAATCATCACTTTTGATAATATGGCTTGTTCTTAAGCTTGGTTCAAAATTATAACGATTATTTAAACCTTGCAAGCATTTTAAAATCTATGATGCTTTTTGTCAAAAAGTTTACAATAATCTGAATGTCAATATATTATATATAAATAAATATATCCATACAATGCATCCACTGTATGGTTATTTTTTTAAAAGGGTCCCCTCCCGGGTAGGGAGGGGATAGTCTGATATACACTCTGGAATACGAGAATTACAACAGTTATATTATTTTTCTAATTAGAAGCCGCCTTCTTCAACTACGATTCCTAATATGTCTAGTATAAGATCTAAAGTTTCCATTTGCCTTGTTTTTACTTGTTTTCAAAAAATTATATAACAAATATATGGGCGGGATGGCTTTAGATCCATAACAATAATCACAAACAATCTACATACATTTATGTAGCATATTGGTACTATTTCAACCAATAAGTCATTGTATAGCAGTCTTTTATGGTATCAACATGACACCTTTCCTAAATCCTATCACAAATATAAATGGCTTATTGATGTAAAATCCTATCAAAAACAGCACTACATTTACATCCTAAAGAGAGCTCTTTGTGTAATGTAAATATTATATTATGCTGTTTATCAACATTTTAACAATTGTTAAATGGAAACACTTAAAGAATTAGTATCAGTAATAAATCTGCAAAAAATCAGACAAATCAAGTTAATAACTGAAGATACTGATGATCCAGACAAGATAAAAGAATTATACGATTTAATAGCAACTAGTCAAGTAGAATCTGATGAAGATGCCATGAGAATTCTTTACAATAATGGATCTCCTAAATCCTACAGCAGGATGAAGAACAGGCTCAAGGACAGATTAATAAATACTCTTTTCTTTATTGATATTAACCAATATTCAAAAACCAAATATGAGGTTGCATTACACAAAATAAAGAGAAACTATGCTGTAATTGGAATTTTACTCGACCGTATCAAAAGGACTGCTGCAGTCGAACTAGGTGAAAAAACCATTAAACTTGCAATAAAATATGAAGAAGTAGAGACGGTGCTCTCTTTAAGTAAATTGCTGAGAAAACACTTTACCGTTTATGCTTACGACAAGAAAAAGAAAAAGTATTATTCTCAGCTTATGAATAATTACTTAAAATATTATCAGCAAGAAATTCAGGCAGAAGAACTTTATATTGATTTGGCTAATGCTATTTTACAGAACAAAAATATTGAAGGGTATATTAAAAACAATGCTCACAACATCCATGAGGTTGTCCAAAATCAAAAAACCAACAAAAACTACTTCTTCAACTTCTACGCTTACGATGCTTTGTATTTTATTATTCTTAATGAAAGAAATTATCAAAAGCTTCTAAACTTAACTGATGAGGCCATCGAGTTTTTTAAAAACAAGGAAGGCTTTTCTAAGGTTGCCTTATTCGGATACAATTTTAAGAAAGGATATACACAACTCAATCTTGGATATATAACTGAAGCTTTAAAAACATTCGAGGTGTGTAAAGAAATGGGACCTACTCCCGGGAGTATTTCCTGGTTTAATATACATGCCTATATATGCATGACTGCTATTATTCTGGAAAAATATGATTACGCTTTAGAAACTTTAAGCAAGGTTACTTCTTTTAAACATTTCAATAAATTAAATAAATCACTTAAAGAACCTTGGTTGGTAAAAGAAGCTTATCTGAATTTTTTAATCAAAATGAAGAAAGTAGATCCAAATTCACACAAATTAAAAAGCTTTAAAATTGGAAAATTTCTTAATGAAGTTCCCACTTACTCCAAGGACAAAAGTGGTTATAATATTGCAATCATCATCATCCAGTTGTTGTACTTCTTACTGGATAGAAAATTTTCCAAATTCATTGATAGAATTGATGCACTGAACCAGTATTCCTACAGGTACCTAAGAAATGATGATACCCTTCGTTCTAATTGTTTTATCAAAATGATGCTGAAGATCCCAGATCATAATTTTCATCCTGTAGCCGTAAAACGACATACCAAAAAGCTAAAAGCCACTCTAAACAATACAAAGCCAGATATTAGAGAACATTCCTCTCATATTGAAATCATCCCCTATGAGACCCTCTGGGAATTGGTGCTGGAGTTGCTGGAAAAACAGAAAGGTGGTTGATTTTAGAATATAGAATTAAGAATTGAGAGGTGAGAATTGACTACAGACCAAAATGAGGTTGACTGGTTTACGATTTACGATTTACGATTTACGATTTACGATTTACGATTTACGATTTACGATTTACGATTTACGATTTACGAAAAAAACTCATTTCTCGATTCTTAGCTACAAACTCTCGCCGAGGATCCGAAGTTTTAATTCTTATTACTTTATCTTTACGACCTGCTGTTTGAAGTTTCCGAACTTCAAACCAATATATCAAGCATCAAATCATATAGCCCTGCAAGTATTTTCTGGTACCGTTCTCACAATTATGTATGACTTATATTTCTTAGCCTTAATTCCTCCAAAATGAAAAGAACCATAACTCCAATATTACTGCTACTATTGATCATCCCATTCACCGTCCATTCTCAATACAATTGGATGACTCCACCGGACAATCCCACAGAGACAGGAGATGTAGCCTGGTACCGAAATTATGACAAGGCACTACTGGCTGCTCATAAAACCGGTAAAGATATATTCATCCTTTTCCAGGAAGTGCCGGGATGCAGTACTTGCACCGCCTATGGGGAAAGTATCCTCAGTCACCCATTACTGGTGGAAGCCATTGAGGAGCATTTCGTTCCACTCTGTATCTACAACAATAAGAAAGGCCATGACGCCACCATTCTTAGAAAATTCAAAGAACCCACATGGAACAACCCGGTAGCAAGAATCATCAACAAGGATGGAAAAGACATCATCCCAAGGATGGCCGGTAATTACTCATATAGTTATGTGATCAATGGAATCCTAGATGCATTAAGAAATTCAGGTAAGGCCATTCCCGAATATCTCAAATTGATGAACAGAGAATACAGCAATCAGCAACAAAAAGAAGTCGTCCTGGGCATGTATTGTTACTGGTCTGGCGAGAAACACATGGCCACCATCCCAGGAGTGG
>JABDLO010000322.1 GCA_013002995.1 Saprospiraceae bacterium
ACTCTAAACGATAGATCCGAGTTGAGGCTAACTATAGCAAGATACTATACTCCAAGCGGCCGTTCCATTCAAAAACCTTATGAAAACGGAGAAGATTATCATGGTGACCTAAACGCAAGATTTGAACATGGGGAATTTTTCTATGCTGACAGTATCAAGTTCAGTGATTCATTAAAATATGAAACAGCAAAGGGCCGAACGGTATATGGCGGCGGTGGTATTATGCCAGACTATTTCGTGCCTTATGACACATCTATGAACACCGCCTATTATGGCAAACTGGTTGGCAAAAGAGCAATTAGGGAATTCGGAATTGGTTATTATCTAAGAAATGCCAAGGATCTAAGGGAGATAACCCAGAGGGAATACCTTACTGAATTTACTGTGAGCGAAGATATGATGAACGGATTGGTTAAAATCGGCAAGGAATTGGATATTGAATTTAATGCGGAAGAATATACAACTTCCTTGCCCTTATTGAGGGCTCATCTGAAGGCAGAAATTGGATCCCTGATATGGGATGAAAATGGTTATTATTCAGTAATGAATCCCATTTCAAATGAGATATATATCAAAGCACTTGAATTGTTCTCTGAAGCTGAATTATTAGCTGAAGCATATTAATCGTTATGGCATATTATCATAAACTAGGTGATCTCCCGGCAAAAAGGCATATTCAATTCCGGCAACCGGATGGATCTTTATACTTCGAGGAGCTTGTTAGTTCCAAAGGGTTTTCCGGTATCTATTCCAACCTGTATCATATCAATGCTCCTACGAGGATTAAAGAACTTGGGCCGGTCGAGACATTTGGAACCAATACCATTGATGACTATCCATTAAAGAATGTGCATCTAAAGACCTCGGATGTTGAGAGTACCGGGGCAGATTTTCTTGAGGCACGGAAACCACTAATGATGAACGGAGATGTGGTAATATCTATATGTAATCCTACAAACAAGTCCATGGATTACTACTACAAGAATGGAGAAGCGGATGAGGTAATATTCGTCCATGAGGGTAATGGGACTTTGTATTCTCAATTTGGAAAGCTTAAAATACTAAAGGGTGATTATATAGTGATCCCCCGGACAACGATATTTAGAATCGAATGGGATGATACCCCGGTCCGATTACAGATAACAGAAGTTACTGCTCCGGTTGAAACGGTAAAAAGGTATCGAAACGAATTGGGCCAGCTTTTGGAACATTCTCCCTATTGTGAAAGAGATATCCGTCCTCCTGAAGAACTTGAAGTTGAGACTGAAAAAGGTGAATACCTGGTTAAGATCAAGAAAAACGGCAACCTCTACCATTATTTGTATGAGCATAGTCCTCTGGATATTATAGGTTGGGATGGATTTCTATACCCTTATGCTTTATCTATATATGATTTTGAACCTATTACAGGTAGAATTCACCAGCCCCCACCGGTTCATCAAACCTTTCAGGCCCATAATCTGGTAATCTGTTCATTTGTCCCAAGACTTTTTGACTATCATCCGGAGTCCATTCCAGCACCATACAACCATTCAAATATTGACTCTGATGAGGTACTGTATTATGTAGATGGCAATTTTATGAGCAGAAAGGGTATTGATCGTGGATCATTTACTCTGCATCCAGGAGGTATTCCCCATGGACCTCATCCGGGTACTGTTGAAAAGAGTATTGGCGCTAGGGAGACAAAGGAATATGCTGTTATGATAGATACCTTTAGGCCGCTTATGCTTACCGAAGAAGCCTTGGAATATGTGGATGACAACTATCCAATGAGCTGGAGTGAATAATAACTACCTGCAGTATCTCCTTTTGTATGATGTTGCCCGGGATTCTCCAAGATTCGCAGCAGCTTCAAAATCCTGACAAGCCTCAAAGGTACTTTCTGATTGAAGAAGGGCGGATCCTCGTAAGAAGTATGAACGACGCAAGGCTTTGTTAAGTGGGTGATCCAGATTGATTTGTCCGGGGACTTCACTGATTTTCCGGTAGATTGTATCAATTGACAGCGTAAAATCAAGTATGGCCGTCTCGTACTCAGTCATATTGAATCGTGCCTGACCTCTGCTAATTATATAGTTTTCATTCAAAGGATCAATTTGAATTGCCGAATTAAAATCTTCAATTGCCTTGAGATAATCTTCGATCCGCAAGTATATGATTCCTCGTTTGTTATAATATTCCGCTATTGATGGATCCATTTCAATGGATTTGCTGTAGTCACTTAATGAAGCCAGTAGTTGATCCGAGTCAGAATTATACTTTGCACGGATTGCATAATAGTGTGCATTTTCCGGATCAATACTAATCGCTTGAGAAATAGTTTGTATTGCAAGATTATACTCCGGTACTGGATAAGTGGTACTGGTCAGATAATTAGCTTTTTCAATATAATATATCGCATTATCCGGTTGAAGTTCAATGGCCATATTTATATCATTGAGAGAATAATTTCGATGATCCCCTACTTCAAACCTGACTAGAGATCGATAAAAATATGTCTCCGGATTACCGGGGTCAAAACGAATTGCATTGTTAAATTCATTGATTGCTCTTCTTGATTCACTCTGCTCATAGTAGATCATGCCCCTGATCCTGTAAATTTCCCCATTGTCAGGATCAAGAGCAGATGCACTGTCCAGGTTGATCATGGCCTGATCATAATTTTCTTTAGAGTAATTCTCCTCAGCCAGCTTAATGTAAACCTCAATTTTATTTTGAAGATCCTTCTGGCCAATCAATTTGAATGGGATAATTAGTACAGCCAGGAAAATGATTATAAAATGTTTCATGGATCTCGAGATTCCGCCAAAATTAATAATGACAGTTGGTTTATAAATATTTGACAAGTTAATTTAATAACTTGCCTTACGCCACATTTTTACAATTACAAGAATAACCAATTACCATGCTAGAGATTTTTTGGCTTATTGCGGGAGTATTGATTGGAGGGGTAGCTGTCTGGTTTATAGCATATTACAGATTTAAAAGTGAGTCCAGAAGCAATGACACCGCCCTTGGAGTTTACGATCAGCGAATTCGGGATTTAAGTAGTGAAATTGAGAATCACAAGGAAGAATTAAAGCGCGAAAGGGATAAAGTGATTACTCTTAGCAATCGGTTAGCAGGCTCTCAGTCCGAATTCCGGTTCATGGAAGAACGATTGGAAGAACAGAGAAAGGAGATTGATAATATACAGAACAAGTTTTACGCAGAGTTCAAAAACCTTGCTAACCAGATATTCGATGAAAAGTCAAGGAAATTTACGGACCTGAACAAAGACAATATTGAATCTTTACTCAAACCTCTGGGAGAAAGGATAAATCAATTTGAAAAGAAGGTTGAAACGAGTAATCAGACCAGCCTGGAATGGCATGCTGCCCTCAGAGAACAAATTTCTGCATTGAAAGATCAGAATATACAGATTACCAAAGAGGCTGAAAATCTAACCAAGGCTCTCAAGGGAGACTCCAAAACGATGGGAAATTGGGGGGAGATTATTCTTGAGAGTATCCTTGAAAAGTCGGGTTTGGAAAAAGGAAGAGAGTACTTTGTTCAGGAAAGGCACAAAACAGAAGAGGGCCGAAATATTCAGCCGGATGTTATTGTCAAATTACCTGATAACAAGAATATAATCGTAGACTCTAAAGTATCTCTGGTTGCATACGAGAAGTATGTTAATGAGGAGGAGGGAAAGGAAACCTATCTCAAAAGTCATATCC
>JABDLO010000324.1 GCA_013002995.1 Saprospiraceae bacterium
CAATGAGACATTTCCTCGAAAAGTAGATCCTAAGATGGCCAATACCATAGGAGAATATAATCCCAATCCGGGAGTAACCAGTGCATCAACCGATGTAGGAGACATCAGCTGGGTCGTTCCTACTACAAGCTTGAGAGCAGCAACCTGGGTTCCGGGAACCTCTTCTCACAGTTGGCAGGCAGTTGCCGCAGGCGGCATGACCATTGGAATGAAAGGCATGATGGTAGCAGCTAAAACATTGGCTACCTCAGCAGTTGATCTTTACAAAAATCCTGATCTTATATTGAAAGCAAAAAATGAGCTAATGGAAAGAAGAGGAAAAGATTTTAAATACGAATCTTTAATTGGAGATATGGCTCCACCGCTGGAATATCGGGTTGGATATTAATCTGGTTAAGTTTCTTTTTAAGGAGTATAATTATAGTGTTAGTTTATTTTAACAGCCGGTGCAATTCCCGCAACTTGTAATATGATTGTAATTACGATCATCAGAAGAAAGAATAACCCAAGAACTTTCAGCGGTTTTGATACTTTCTCTGAATGATGCGCAAATACCATAAAGTATCCTCCGATTCCCATTTCAACAGATTGACCTGCCATCCATCCAAGTGCCAGGAGAGGATCAATAGTTGATATTGAATATAAACCCATCAGCATACTTCCCCACACAATAGCACCAATTGTAAGGCCTTGAGTGAAGCCATCTCTTTTATTTATTGGCCATTCCTTCTTAAAGAAATAGTACAGCAACCAGGCCAGTAATAAAAAAGATAGATATCCCAAGGGAATCCTTATGAATGCCAATTCTGCAGAAAGTAAAAACGGAGATTCTTTCATGTACAGACTTGCCAGGATCCCACCATGGATCAGGAAGTCAGTGGCAATCATAGAAAGCCATGAAATAATAATTACAGTTGTTTTGCGATGATGCATTATGTTTCTGATGCCACTTAGGCTGGTTCAAGCATTCCTTTTGCTTTAGCAACCATCTGATTTTCAGTCATGGAATCTGCCGGATCCACTTTAAGGAAATCAGGTTTGAAATTGTATTGTCCATCAAGGAATTTTTTCAACTCATCCTTCATCTGTGCCGGTCCAAATATGTAAAGTTGTTTTACCCCTGCAACTCTATCATAAATGCGAAAGAAAAACTCTTTAATGGCAAGTCGTTCTTTAGCCAGATATGCTTTTTCCTTAACGGTATCAACCGGTCCCCATGGCTGTTTACTTCTATGTCCTCCCTTAGGGTGAAAATCCGGGATAGAAGAATCCATTTTTTCTACATTAGGCTTTTCTCCGTTAAATTTGATAATAAAGGCTACCTTCTTGTCAATCCATATTCCTATTCTATCTTTCATTTATTAAAAATTTACGAATTATTTAAAAATGAAGTGATTATCTCATTTCATACCACATCATATTTTACTCAATATTTGGTACCAATAATATATCGGCATGAGGCATAAAACGTAAATGATAGGCATCAACTCCTTATCTAATTAAGGTCATACCATTATGACTTGATCAACTAGGAATCTCCGGAAAATTTTTCTTTTTGAGAATGCGTTTATACTTTCACCAAACTTTACTATGCTTAAAGACGTTTCATAAAAGTATTACCATTAAGACAGATGAAGGTATTGAAGTTTTTCTTGAAGTTAATTGTAGGATTATATATCCTGGGATGTGTCTGTCTCTATTTGGCACAAGAAAACATCATTTTCCTTCCTGACAAATTACCTGAATCATATAGTTTCAGACAAGGGGTAGAAGTTGAGGTTCCTGTCGCTGATGATGTTTCATTGAATTGCTTGCTTATTGAAGATTCTAATCCATCAGGAGTCATCCTCTATCTCCATGGCAATAAAGGAAGTAACGCTAGATGCTTGCGACAGGCTGAAAGATTGACGGGATTAGGATATGACATATTTATGCCTGATTATCGAGGTTTTGGTAAAAGTGACGGAAGCATCAGATCTGAAAGGCAATTGTTATCAGATGCACAGATCGTATATGATTATATAAAATCTGAATATGAAGAATCAAAAATTGTCGTTGTAGGATATTCTCTTGGAACAGGCATTGCATCATACCTTGCAGCTAATAATAATCCTCAACAAGTAATCCTTAATTCACCTTTTGTAAGTTTTATTGATCTCAAAGATAGAAGGATACCATTTGTCCCTGATTTTCTTGTTAAGTACCCACTCGATAATGCCAAGCATCTAAAGAATATAGATGAAAAAGTCACATTATTTCATGGTACAGATGATGACTTGATTCCCTATGATTCTTCTCAAAAATTAGTGCAAATAGATCCACAAAAAATCCAATTGATCCCTCTTGAAAACTCAGGTCATAGAAGGGCAATTTTCCATCAGACCTTTAGCACTGGTGTCTCCAGGCTTTTACAATAGCAGTTAATTAAATTTTAAAATTCATTCCAGAATACTTGAGGACTTTTCGAGAGAGTTGATAATTAAAAAAATACCATGACTCGTTTACTCCTCCTTGCCTTATTAATAACCATTGGTTCTTGTAATGAAGATCCTATTGTTGAAGAAGAACAAATGCTCCCCTATCCGGGCGTGGATGATCGATTATGGCCCTATTTTGAAAGATTTGAGTTAGAAGGTGAACAGAGGGGTATTACACTAAATCTCAACACACTCAATATTCAGGGTAGAATTGAATCAATTGATGAAGAGCATATAGCTGGCACTTGTCAATTTAGAGGCACTAGCCCAAGATTGGTAACCATCGATAGCGAATTCTGGAATAGGTCAAGTGATCTGTTCAGAGAATTTATTGTGTTTCATGAATTGGGTCATTGTGCATTAAGAAGGGATCATGATGAATCAGCTTCATCAAGTGGGGTGTGCCTGAGTATTATGAGGAGTGGGACCACTGACTGTTTTGATCAATATTCAGTCAATACCAGAGCATATTATCTGGACGAATTATTTAGCAAAAAAGGAGGTATTTAGCAGGATTTTCACCCCAATGGGTGAATTTTCATTGAAATAAATGTGGGTTCTTTGTAATGTGTTAAATAATTATAGTTCATGGAAACAAAAAAAGCCAGTCATCTTCGAATTGTAAAAAATGATGAAATAGGTAAAGAAGAAGATTTAGAGCAAAGATTGAGAGCTGTTCACGAAGATATGGAACGAATCATAAATCTAATTGATTCGAGTATTGACGAAGAAGGGAAGAACTCTTCCATTGCCCAATAGTAAAGAGAAATGGGACCGCAATCATAAAGATTGAAGCCCCATTTGTTGAATTAGAGAATTGGATCTTTATGCCATTAATTGGCTGATTTTATTACTCTTTGTGTTGTTACTACATCTCCTCTCTGATTAAATATCCTTACCAGGTACATTCCTGGATTGAAATTCTGCAGATCTATTTCTGATCCATTCACAAAATCATTGTTCATAAATATTTTTCCAGTAATGTCAGAGATTACCATTCTGTGATTATCCAACTGTTGATTCGAGCTGATTCTCAATTGACCTGCAGTTGGATTTGGAAACATCTTTACGGATAAAACATCTTGACCATTATCAAATATTACTTTTCTTACTTCCGAAAATTCTGAGTTACCATTTAGATCGAATTGCTCTAGCCTGTAATAGTTTACTCCCAGATATGGGGCCACATCAGTGTAATTATATTCCTGAGTCAAGGTAGTTGTTCCGGCACCATTCACCATACCGATTGTCTCCCACACTCTGCCATCTGCAGATCGCTGTACTTCGAAGTAATCGTTGTTTAACTCTATTGATGTAACCCAGGTTATGGCTGAATTCGTTCCTTCTCTTTCTGCCCTGAATTCAACCAACTCAACAGGAAGTGATGGTAAGCAAATAGGTGTACCGGAATCATAATTCGTTGAATATTCATCAGGAAAATTTCCTCCTGATACCTGGTGAATAAAATTGTTAGCAAAATCACCACCACCTGGCATATTACTTGAATTGGGATCAATACCGTTTCTAAAAAGCCTCAAATTATCATTACAGTCCCCAAATACATATACTGTGAATAACTTGTATTCAGTTCCAGCATTTAGTGCATTGCCATTATTCATCAAAGCTCCACTAGAAGCAACTGCATGGAAATCTTCCCCAGCATGATTTTCCACTATGTCCTGATTGACCCAACTCCCTCCGTCCGTAGATTCTACAAACATTGATCCTGTGTTACCTCCCCCAGGAAAGGTTCCTTCATAGTAAGTTAAACCAGCAGGTAAAACTATTGTAATCTGTGTATTCCCCAGGTTATATGGATCGCTATAGGCC
>JABDLO010000329.1 GCA_013002995.1 Saprospiraceae bacterium
ATATTATGGCGAGCAGGTGAAGGTCAAATCCATCCGCGGTGGAATCAAAGTGAAAGGCCTACCTGGTACACGAGGTTACATGCGGTATTATTATAATCGAGGAAGGTTATTAAGGCCTGAATATGGGAGGGGAGTTATTGAAGTGATTGGCCCACACAGGATGATTCTGAAAAGAAATAGAAGATCACAGGGCATACACTTTGTAAGGAAACCGAGGAAGGGGAATCAATGTAACATGTCTTGTTGTTCGTCAAGATGGGATAGTAGAAGCAGGTATGAACGAAATGACAGAAGGGGATATGACGGAAACTACGACTATGATAGAGATAGAAACGATCGCTATGATTATGACGATCGTTATGATCGACGAAATCGTAATAATAGAAACAACAGGTCAAGGGATTACTCCCTTGATCTTTCTTCATATCTAGGAGAATGGTATAGTAATGAATTGAGAAAGCTGGTCATCATCGAAAAGTCAGATCAAGGAGGTATAAAAGCCAGAGTTTCCGGAGGAAAAAAATGGACTGAGTATCGTTCAGATGGACAGAAATGGATCGATCAACGAGGTAATACATACCATCTTGATTCTTCTGACACGCTTATATGGAGCAGCAGAGATGGAAAAGAAATCAGGCGTTTGTTTCGCTCTTAAATCTTAATATATGTGATAAACGAAGACATAAGATCACTTCGATTTTATGTCTTCAAGAATTTGGTTTTGCTTCTCAATCAATTCTGTCATGCGGTGAAGTAATTCAATATCTTTGGGGGTGACTTCCTCAATATTTTGTGGGTCATCAGCTTTCTTTCTCAAAGCATTCATCAACTTTACAACCAAAAAGACAGTAAATCCAATAATGAGAAAATCAACGCCTACTTCAATAAGTTTACCATAACCAATAGCAATTTCATCTACTTTGGTGACACCTTCCTCTACAACTCCCTCTCTTAGGATGATTCGTTTATTTTGTAGGCTTCCTCCATTGGTCAGATAAGTAAGTGGAGGGAATAGAATATCTTTCACAATGACATCAACTACCTTATTGAAAGCTGTCCCTATGATGACACCTATAGCAATATCAATCATATTGCCTTTAACGGCAAATTCCTTAAACTCCTTTATCAACTTGAAACTCATATCTTCTCGTTTAATTTAAAATGATGCTTGCACAAATTCTTGCTTAATAGATTATAGGCCATTTAAAAAATATATCTTTTAAAAGCTTCCATCGCTTCATATTCTGCTAAACCCAGCTGGTCATACATTTTGGCTGTAGCTCTATTTCTTTCCTGAGCCCTAACCCAGAATTCTCTTTGATCATTTCCCGGAAACAATGCTGAATCTTTCTGCGATTGATGTTTGAAAATTGCTTTTCGCTTTCTTTGTAATTCACCGGGGCTCAATGGTACTGCCATATCAATTTCATGAACAGGCCATTCCTGCCACGCTCCTCTATAAAGCCATACCCAGCAATCTTTCATAAATTCTTCATCCTTCAACTGATCCAGTGCTTGATAAATAAGTTCTAAACAGACCCTATGTGTTCCATGTGGATCTGTCAGGTCACCTGCTGCGTAGATTTGATGTGGTTTGATCTTTTTGATGAAATCTACAGTGATTCTTAAATCTTCTTCGCTGACCGGGTTCTTTTTAATTTTTCCAGTTTCATAAAATGGGAGATTCAAAAAATGCATATGATCATCCTCAATACCTACGTATCTGCAACCTGCTCTGGCTTCACTTTTCCTGATTAAACCCTTTATGAGCTTAATCTCTTCTGTGTCCATTTCTCCCTTACCTTTTTCTTTTATGGATTGTTTGACTCTTGAGTAGAGGGAAGTAATTGAAATCTCCTCATTCAATCCAAGATGTTTTTCCATATCAACAACAAAATCAGCAAATCTGATGACGTCATGATCAAATACTGCTATATTTCCTGAGGTCTGATAACCTACATGCACCTCATGCCCATGTTCTACCAATCTGATAAAAGTCCCTCCCATGGATATCACATCATCATCCGGATGTGGACTGAAAATGATAACCCTCTTCTTAGCAGGTTTCGCTCTTTCAGGTCTGTACGTATCATCAGCATTGGGTTTTCCTCCAGGCCATCCAGTTATTGTGTGTTGTAATTCATTGAATATCCAGATATTGATATTATATGCAGATCCATAATTTATTATCAAATCACTCATTCCGTGATCAGTATAATCTCTGTCTGTCAATTTTAAAACCGCCTTGTTCATTTTTTGACTCAACCAGATCACTGCCTTCTTAATCAGCAAATCATTCCATTCAACATCCCCCAAGATCCATGGACAATCCACCCTGGTTAAATGTGCAGCCGCAGCCGCATCAAGCACAAATACAGCATTGGGAGATTCCTGCAGATATGTGGCAGGAACCTTATCACTCATTTCGCCTTCAACTGTTTTTTTAATAATTTCTGACTTGCTTTCACCCAATGCAATAAGAATGATCTTCCTGGCTTTAAGTATGGTTCCGATTCCCATCGTTATTGCCTTAGTAGGAACATTTTCCTCACCAAAAAAATCACTTGCAGCGTCCATTCTCGTAATGTAATCCAGGTTGATGAGCCTCGTAGAAGATGTTGCCAACGCCCCGGGTTCATTAAACCCAATATGTCCCGTCCTACCGATACCTAGTAATTGAAGATCCAATCCACCTGCCCGTGCAATCTTTTCCTCATAGCTTTCACAATATGAAGCAATTTGATCCTTAGGTATGGTGCCATCAGGAATATGAACATTGTTTTTATCAATATTTACATGATCAAATAAATGTTCATTCATAAAACGCACATAACTCTGTAACTCATCAGGTTGCATAGGATAGTATTCATCGAGATTGAATGTGATTACATTGCTGAAACTCAATCCTTCCTCCTGATGCATTCTCACCAACTCTTTATAAATGCTGACAGGAGAAGAACCAGTTGCTAACCCCAATACGCAGTTCTGACCTTCATTGCCTTTGTTTTTAATGGTAGATGCAATTTCTTTTGCCACTTGAATAGATACATCTTCAGGGCTCTCTATTATTTTGGTATAAACTTTCTCTTTTACTGTAAATGGGGATTTTTCCCACGCTTTGCGATGAAATGTAGTCATACTCAATTTAATTAATAAAGTTTTTCATTTTCTTCCTTTTCGATGGCTCTCCCCTTATGCCATACAGAATATTGTCGATCACCAGGATTTTATTCAATTACTTTTTATCAACCATATTTAGGTCTCTTATCCAGAAAATCAGTAATCTCCTCATAGGCAAGGGCAAATTTCAACACCTTCTCATCATCCCCAAAACGCCCCATAACCTGCATACCCATTGGCCGTCCCTTATCATCAAAACCTACAGGTACGTTTATTACAGGTATACCTCCCAGGCTGCCAAGAATGACAATCTCCATCCAACGATGATAAGTATCCATCTCCTTTCCATTGATTTCCTTCGGCCATGGAATGGTTTTATCAAATGGGAATACCTGGGCAGTAGGTAGAATCAGAAAATCATATTCTGAAAATAATCGATCTAATTCAGCATACCACTCAGACCGGATGGCTTGTGCTTTTTGAACGTCATTTTCTGATAAAGAAAGGGCCTGCTCCATCTCCCAGATTAATTCGGGTTTAAGCAATTCTTTGGTCATTGGATCATCATAATATTCCATCATGGTTAGCCGGCGATGATGTCGCAACGTTGTCCAACTGACCCAAACATCATTCATATTAAAATCGGGCAATGTAGATTCTACTTTTGCTCCGGTCTCAGTTAACTCCTTTATAGCTTTTTCACACAAGTCTAATATTCCGGACTCCATGGCAAAATATCCATCTATATCACCCAACCAACCAATCTTAAGTTCGCTCATAATAATGGGAGATAGATTATTGTCCACCTTATTCACTGACATGGAATTCAACAATTGTATGAGATCCCTGGTATTCCTTCCCATAGGTCCTGAGGTAGCCAAAGCTCTATCATTAGTGTTTCCTTCTCCGGATACAAAATTAGTGCTGGGCCTGAAACCAATCACATTATTGAATGCTCCAGGATTACGAAGAGAACCCATCATATCTCCTCCGTCCGCAACAGGTAACATCCTTGTAGCTAAGCCACAAGCTGCTCCACCACTGCTTCCTCCACACGTAAGGTCAGGATTATATGCATTACCGGTTGAACCGAATACAGGATTATATGTCTGACACCCTAATCCAAATTCAGGAGTATTAGTCTTTCCTATAAATATGGCTCCCTGGCTCCTGATCCTGGCAACAGTATCACTATCCTCCTCTGCAATCCTCTCTGCAAAAATAGGCGACCCACTGGTATATCTCATTCCTTTTACAGCGGCAAGGTCTTTCACAGCATGGGGCATACCATGCATCCAACCCCAATATTCACCTTTGGCAAGTGCAGCATCAGCTGCTTTTGCTTGTTGAATCAATTGATCATCATCAACCATGCTCACAATCGCATTATAAACTGGGTTGTATTTATGGATGCGATCCAGGTAAGCCTTCATGATCTCTACACAACTGGCATTTTTGTTTTTAATTGCATTAGAGAGGTCGACAGCTGAGAGATCGGTAAGATTGGTTGCCATCACTTCTGAAGATGATCGGCAAGAATAGGGGAGAATAGGAGTTGTAAGAACTGCTCCCACAGCAATGGTGCTTTTAATAAAATTTCTGCGTTGCATGAGTTGGCTTTAACTTAAAGGTAGGGTAAATATTTTTGTGAATTCTTAATAATAACCAGATATTGAACAATCATTTACAGAATTTCTTTAACCACTTTTTGCAACTCCGGAATCAGCTCTTTATCGAACCATAAATTCTTCCTTAACCAAATATTATTTCTTGGGGATGGATGTGGTAAGGGAATGAACTGTGGCATGTATTCCCGGAAATTTCGCACCGTTTCTGTTAAATTTCTTTCCATTCTATCACCCAGGTAATATTTCTGTGCATAGGCCCCAATAAGCAGCACCAACTCTATTTGATTTAATCTATCAAAGATCGCTTCATGCCATTGAGGAGCACATTCTGGCCTTGGAGGAAGATCACCTGACTTTCCTTTACCGGGATAACAGAATCCCATCGGTACAATAGCAAAGTTCATAGAATCGTAAAAATCTGGGGCATCTACTCCCAACCATTCTCTTAATCGATCACCACTTTTATCATCCCAGGGAATACCCGACAAATGGACAATACTACCCGGGGCCTGGCCGATAATTGCAATTTTACTTTCTGCGTGTATAGATAATACAGGATTAACGCCATGGCTTAAATGGGGCAGGCAAGTAACACAATTTCTAATATCAGTTAGTAGTTCTTTCATGTATCTCCTGTAAAATAGGAAGATCAATTGATAGTCAGGCAATTAATATGGTAAGGGGAAATTTACTCAGTTAACTTCTCACGCTCGAATT
>JABDLO010000330.1 GCA_013002995.1 Saprospiraceae bacterium
TTCATATTGAAATTGAAAATCTTGATGAGAGTGATGAAAAGGATCTAAATGTCAGTTGGGAAGGATCAAGAATGCTTAAGGAAAGTAGTTTTTCATTTTTCAACAATCAGGTGCAGATTTTATTCAATGATAGAGAGCATCGAGGTTCAATTCAATGGAGCAACTCCGATGTTCAGGCAACAATTTCTGATTCTACCTATCACCTGGATGAAGGGAGTATTATAATTCCAAATGGAGGAAAATGGTCAACTACAATAAACCATACATTTTGTTTCTCAACAGAAGAGATGGAGCAAGAACAGCATTTATTAAAGGATGCTTTGAATAATCCTCAGAATGTATTTGATGAAAATAGAGAAATATGGGATTTAAAGACCTCGAGAGTAATAAATTCTCTAAAGCCTGAATATGCATCAGAGTCCTATCAAAGAATAGCAGTTAAGTGCCTCATGACCTTAAATAACAACTGGCGGAGCAAGGCTGGGTTTTTAAACCATGATGGACTATTTCCGAGTTACAATTATGAATGGTTTCATGGTTTCTGGGCCTGGGACAGTTGGAAGCATGCTGTGGCCATTGCCCATTATGATGAAGAACTCGCTAAAGAGCAAATCAGAGCAATGTATGACTTTCAGGATGATTATGGAATGATCGCCGATTGTGTATATAGAGACACCATCATTGAAAATCACAATTGGAGAAATACCAAACCACCACTTTCAGGATGGGCCATATGGAAAGTGTTTAAGAAGAGTCAGGACACTTCATTCTTAAGAGAAATGTATCCAAAGTTGATAAAGTATCATAATTGGTGGTACGCTTATAGGGATCACAATGACAATGGTTTGTGTGAATATGGATCGACAGATGGGAGCCTGATTGCTGCTAAATGGGAGAGTGGAATGGATAATGCAGTGAGGTTTGATGATGCAACTATTGTAGAAAATAATGTGGTAGCATGGTCTCTGGATATGGAGAGTGTAGATCTTAATGCCTACCTGGCTGCCGAAAAAGAATATCTGGGGAAAATTGCCGAGGCACTAAATCTCGAAGAAGAAAGTACATTTTATTTCACTGAAGCAGAGAACCTAAGTGATCGAATCAGAGATGAATTTTTTCATGATGAAACTGGATGGTTTTATGACATTAAAACAACCGATAGGTCATTCTTACAACAATATGCTGCTGAAGGTTGGATTCCACTGTGGACAAGAATAGCATCTCATGAACAAGCACTACAAGTGGCTGAAACGATGTTAGATACCTCTCACTTTAATACCTACGTTCCTTTTCCGATATTAACTTCCAACCATCCCAAGTTTAAGCCAGACAGGGGATACTGGAGAGGTCCGGTTTGGTTGGATCAGGTGTATTTTGGAATCAAAGGATTGGAATATAATGGATTTACGGAAGATGCGAAGGTGTTGACGCACAAAGTTTTGAAAAACCTTGAGGGCTTGAAAGATGATGATGGTCCAATATGGGAAAACTATCATCCTCACTCCGGAAAGGGGATGGAATCGAGGCATTTCAGTTGGTCTGCTGCTCATATTTTATTGTTAATGGTTGAAGAATGAAGATTAACACAATAACGCTCATACTATTATGTCTCCCTTTGATTTGCGGAGCACAGCATTATCATGAAGATCATACCATATTTTCAGAGCATAAAGAACAACCGCATGCTACACTTTTTCCATTTGAAAATACCAGGTTGGCAATTAAAGGAGAGGTTGAAAAGTCTAAATGGTATAGATCGCTGAATGGATATTGGAAATTCAATTGGGTAAAGGACCCTCATGATAAGCCACAAGGTTTCCATAAGGAAGATTTCGATGATGCTGACTGGGATGATTTCCCGGTTCCCGGTAATTGGGAGGTGCATGGTTATGGCCGGCCCATTTATCTTGATGAAAAGTACCCCTTTACAACTCAATGGCCAAAGGTTCCCGAGCATTATAATCCAGTAGGTAGTTACAGAAAAACCATCAGCATTGATGAAGAATGGATGAATAGAGAGACCATTTTGCATTTCGGAGCAGTTAAATCAGCCTTATACGTTTGGGTGAATGGAAAGTATGTAGGATATTCCCAAGGGTCAAAAACTCCTGCAGAGTTTAATATATCTGATTTCCTAAAAGTCGGTGAAAATCTAATATCATTACAGATCTATAGATGGAGTGATGCCAGTTATATTGAGTCTCAGGATATGTTGAGGCTATCAGGAATCGAGAGAGAAGTATTTCTTTATTCCTTGCCTGAAGTACATATTAGAGATTATTATTTGAAACCAGATTTGGACGGTGATTTTCGAGATGGACAATTAACTGCGGAGATCGAACTTATAAATTATACTACAGATGGGAAGCGTGAGCTTGCATTAGAATTACAGGTTTTTGATGTTGAAAATGGCTTCCAGACCATTTATAATGAAGAGATTCAAATCAAAGCAATAGAAGAGTCTACCAGGAATATTGAATTCAATGTTAATATCGAAAATCCAAGAAAGTGGTCAGCCGAAATACCCAATCTTTATATTGTGGAGATGACTTTGAAAGACAGGAGCACTGATGAAATCCTTGAAGTAATCATTGATGAGATTGGTTTCAGGAAAGTAGAAATAAGTCAAGGCCAATTGCTTGTAAATGGGAAGGCCATTTACATCAGAGGAGTAGATCGGCATGAAACGCATCCTTTAACCGGGCATGTCTTAAGTGAAGAAGATATGATCAGGGATATAAAACTGATGAAACAGTTTAATATTAATGCTGTGAGAAGTGCTCATTACCCCAATCATCCATATTGGTATGACCTGTGCGACAAATATGGATTGTATGTTATTGATGAAGCCAATATTGAAAGCCATCCTTTAGCTAATGCTGAAGAAACTCAAATCGGGAATGATATGAGTTGGTTGCTTGCTCATCTGGATAGAGTCCAGCGCATGTATTATAGGGATCGAAATCACCCTTCTATCA